>CAIWEX010001023.1 GCA_903911795.1 uncultured Schlesneria sp. | reverse complement strand
TTCAGAACGCGGGTATCACGCTCTTTGCTCACCCAGAGCCTTGCTCTGGGCTGGTATGCGATATCCCGTCGGGACAAACCCTGCCCCACAGGGCGCTGCATTCCCGCCCGAGATGAAACGGTGCCCCGCCGAGAGGGCGACAGGCAAGCGTCGCGGCGAATTGGCACGTTTGATACGACTAACCTAGCAGCCGGAACGCGCCAGCGTCCGGTTCAAACCGTGTGTTGGCGCCCGACTGCTGATGGTCCTAAGCCGAAATCTTGGCCGTAATGCGACAATCCGAGCAGAAGTGGAGACCTTCGGTCGGGTGGTTCGGCGGGGTCGGGAGACCCGCGCCGAACAAGTGACCCGCGCCGAACAAGCGACTGATGGAAATCACCAGTAGCCGCAGCAGGCTCCGAAGGGAGAATATGTCGCGTAGCCGTAACTGGCGTACGCTGGATAGTAGCCTCCGTAAGCCCCGTAACCGCCGTAATACGCTGTCGGGTAAACGTAAGTCTGCGGCACATAGTAACTCGTCGTGTACACCGGAGTCGAATACACCACCGGCCGGTAAACCGATGTGTAAACCGGCGCCGTGTAGACGGGAGCGGTGTAAACCGGGCGGTAGGCCGCATACCCGCCGTAGTACCCTGTCGAATACCCGATGTTGGAATAGCCGTAATTCGAATACCCGTACGAAGCGTACCGTGGAGCGTAATAGCTGGCTCGGTAAATCGGGCGATACGCACCGAAGTACAGTGCGGGACGACCGTAGTAGTATGATCCGAACCCGCGGTGTCCACCCCAGCCGTAGCCGGCACCGTAGCCATAACCGCCCCAGCCAAATCCGTGTCGATGCCAGCCAACTGTTGCCGGAGCAACCGTCTGAACAACGGCCGAATGCGACATCAATGGACCTGCTTCGGCCTGCTGTGCAGCCGATCCAAACGCCAGCAGGCACGCCAGCGGAATTCCCCATCCCATTAATCGAGTGATACTCATCATTCCCCCCTCCGAGATTTCATCCTATCAGACACCTTTGCATTCATGCCGGTAAAGTTGGCCTCATGCCGACAACCATCCTGCGCGTTAGAATCCATTCGGTCAAGCAGGCAAACCCTGACGATTCCACAATATTTGCTCTTTTTCCTCATTCCGAAAATCGTGCTGATGGTGCAACGAAACAGGCGTTGGGAACGCTTCCGTCGCCTCCCAGAACGCTCGCGGGCTTTGACAGACGGCTCCGACAGCCTAGAATGCACCTCCACGGCGCACGGATGCGAAACATTGAGCATGATTGATACGTTCGCTGGAGCGATGGCATGACCCCACGCATTTTGACCGCACTTCCTGTTTTCAACGAAGAGCGGCATTTGAAAGATGTCCTGACTGAGGTCAAAAAGTACTCGCAGGACATTCTGGTCGTCGATGACGGTTCGTCCGATCAGACACCTGTATTGATGCGTCAGGATCGCAGTGTCTACATGGTTCGCCATCAGCAGAACCAGGGCTACGGCGCGGCTTTGCGCACGGCCTTTCAATATGCTCTCGATGGCCAGTACGACATTCTGGTGACGATCGATTGTGATGGACAACACGAACCTCGCCTGATTCCGGAATTGGCGGCGGCGGTCTTTTCATCCGAAGACCGACCGGCGGATATTGTTTCGGGAAGTCGGTATCTGACACCGTTTCCCGGCGACAGTCAGCCTCCGGAAGAACGTCGTCGCATCAACATGACAATCACCGAGGAACTGAAGAACAAATTTGGACTGAATCTGACCGATTCATTCTGCGGGTTCAAAGCTTATCGCGTCGATTGCCTGGCTCGACTGCGAATCACCGAACTCGGTTACGCGATGCCTCTGCAACTCTGGGTTCAGGCAGCAGCGTTGAAAATGAAAATTGTCGAGTTTCCCGTCCCGCTGATTTACCTCGACGAAGAACGTTCGTTTGGGGGAGCCCTGGATCAGGCTCAGCAGCGACTGGCATATTACCGGGAAGTCATCGAACGCGAAGTCGCGTCGTTACACCTTACGACGGATGCGTCAGGTCAGATCCTTGGGAAATGTACCAGTGATCTGGAAACGTGCGGGACTGCGACTTGTGGAACGGCCACTCCGTGAATTCGTTGCGCACTGAGTTGCCAAGTGCGAGTGCCATGGCACCACGCCTCGTCGTCCCTCGTCATGATCGCGGGGTTCTCGTCGATCCTCCACTCGCTCAACTGATCGACGTCGTTCAGGAAAATCAGTCGCGATTAGCAGGCGATATTTCAATCTACGGAGTCTCGCTACGCTCCTGGCGGGAAGAGACTCGCGCGGCCGTCATCGCGGAAAGTCTGGCTTACACCGCATCATTAGTCGGTGATTCCGTCGAACTGCATGGCAATGGGCCGCTGATTGTCACAGGGCATCAGCCGGAGTTGTTTCATGCCGGTGTCTGGGCCAAGAACTTTGCTACGACTGGGCTGGCTCAACGGGCGGCTGGAACTTCCCTGAATCTCATCATCGACAATGACACCGTTGCCACGACAAGGATCAAGGTTCCTGTCGGGATATGGGAAGCTCCGGGCATTGAATGGATTCCGTTCGATTCCACGGTTCCTCAGCGGCCGTGGGAGGAGGCGACGATCTCTGATTCGGCATCCTTTGAAAGCTTTGGCCGGCGAGTCACCGATCGAATTCACGAGTGTTGGAATTACGTACCGCTCATCGCAACATGCTGGTCTGCAGCGACGCGACACTCCGCCGTTTCTCGAAGGCTATGCGATTGCCTGGCCGCAGCGCGCGTGGCGGTTGAACGTTCGCACGGTGTTCGCAACCTGGAAGTCCCGATGTCGCGAGTCTGCTCGACTCGTCCTTTCCATCGATTTGTGGCCGCGATTCTGTGTGACCTGCCTCAGTTCCACGAGAACTACAATCAGATTGTACGTGATTACCGCCGCAAGCATCATTTGAGAAGTACCACGCATCCGGTTCCGGAACTCGAAAGCAACGGTGACTGGCTCGAAGCTCCGTTCTGGATCTGGCGGGCTGGCGATCAACGGCGAGATCGCCCCTTCGCGCGACGGGTCGGTGACGTGATCGAAGTGCGAGATTTCCGCGACGTGATCGCTCGACTTCCCCTGAAAGGGGGCCACGCTCTGGATCAGGGGGCCGATGTTCTGCAGGGACTTGCAAACGAAAAAATTCGCCTCCGAACCCGGGCATTGACGACGACACTGTTTGCTCGAGTCTTCATGGCGGATCTTTTCATTCACGGAATTGGCGGTGCCAAGTACGATGCCATGACCGACGCCATTTGCGAGTCGCTTTTAGGAATCCCGGTTCCCCAATTCGCGACGATTTCTGCTACCGCTTACCCTCCGCTGCCAACTCCGTTTCAGGTGACGGATGCCTTGCTGAAGTCCACCGAACATCAAGTGCGAGATGTCCAGTACAATCCTGATCGGCACCTTTCGGACGACGGACAAGCGTTGTGCCGAATCCTCGTTCAACAGAAGCAACAGATCCTTAAGGCAATTGCGGGTCGGCATCCGACCTTGGTCGAACATCGACAATTGATGGAAATCAATTCTCAGCTTAGCGCGGAAGCCGCCGCTGCCAGGACAAGTCTGCAAGCAGGTTGCGACGTGATGCGCGACCAGTTACGAGCCAATTCCGTTCTTAAAGATCGTGAATTCTCGTGGTGTCTGCATCCCGAGGCGGCACTGACCTCATTTCTGCGGACGGAATTTCTGGGATGAACGGGAAGAAACACCCGTAGCCGAACTCGTGAGAGTTTCGGAGATGTTTTTGAGAACTCCTGAATTCTCACGAATTCAGCTACGAGTATCGTTACCCGCGTTGAGTGGTACCACCGCAATAACCATAATCACGCACGGTCATTTAGTCCTGGCGCGTGCGCGGCTGATCGAGTACGATACCGACGATCATTCCAGCGATGCTGCATTCCAGCAGCGTCAGGATGTACCAGCCGAGTGCCAATTGGATCTGGATCGGATGGACGGCATACCCCCCGCAGGCGAGCGACGCACCGGTGCCAACCCCAAAGAGAAGTCCGTACAGCAACCCCGAGATCAGGCCACGTGTTTTCACCTGCAGAAAATAAATGGCGACAAATGCCCCTGAGGTGATTGCGACACCCGCATACACGAATCCGATTTTGATTTCGGACTGCGGACGCCATACACCCGGCAATGCGGCGTACATCGACCCGAAAATCAACCCGTGTCCGATGAAGTCCAGAATGCACCAGACCAGAAACACTGCCAACCAGGCTGCAACGCATTTCTTCACGGACAGTCTCCAGAAGCGATTGGCACGGGCGTCCTAATCACACGATGAACGTCGCGAACAATCATTGGTCATGAACGCAGTTGGTTGAGTCGGTTGTTCCGCTGCAAAAAAGCGGGAAACCTTCGGTCGGGCGTTTCGGCGGGGTCAGGAGACCCGCGCCGAACATGGGTCAGGAGACCCGCGCCGAACAACACTCCCCGCGCCGAACTACTAACGACGGGCGAACGGGTGCTTCAGGGGCAGCCAGGCTCCGTTGTGTTCACTGCTGGCGACGCATTGCTGGATG
>CAIWEX010001022.1 GCA_903911795.1 uncultured Schlesneria sp. | reverse complement strand
TCTACACCTAGAGGCACACTCTTTCCCTACACGACGCTCCGATCTCGACCGTTCATGGCCCTTGCGAACCTATCAGCCTCAACAACCACCCCCGAAGTTTGTCTTTGCTCAGCACGAAGGAACAAATCCTCGGGTCGGGCACGCGATGGACAGTCTGGTCTGTGCCGGCAGTATCATTTCAGGTGGAACAGTTTTGCGATCGGTGCTGGGATACAACGTGCGGGTGAATAGCTGGGCGACAGTTGAAGATTCAATTTTGTTTGATGGGGTTGTCGTTGGCCGCAACGCTCGCATTCGCCGGGCAATCATCGACAAGCGAGTCCAGATTCCGGAAGGCGCCGAGATTGGCTACAACCTGCAGGCCGATCGTGACCAGGGTTATACGGTGACAGATTCCGGAATCGTGGTGATCGGAAAAGACGAGTAGTCATCCAGTTTTTGTTCAATCCCGCCAAACAGGCGTCGGAGCTACAAAGGCCTTTGATGTCATGGGCGGTTACTGCTCAACACGCGAGTACCAATAGAGTTGTTTGTGACTCAAGGATTCAAACTGTCTTACCTGACACCTGGCATCACGTTCGCTGGTTGTGTCGCCTACTCGAAACGGGTTACCGTCATCACCTTGTCGCCAGACTTGGAATGAACGAAGCGAATCGATCTCGTTTTGCCGTTCTGGATAACGACTCACCAGTCGCTTTAAGGTAAGTTGCAGTATGTTGTCGTCAATCTGGACAAATTCTGATTCGGAGAACGGAAGGTGCCGCAGGACATGTTCAATTTCGGGCGAATCTGCAACCACCCGCCCCCCCTCTGAATTATGGATAAACTCAAACGCAACCTGCAGGCCGCACGGGAACTCGAATGCCCAAAAGTCGGCATTGCCAAGGCCATCTACCCAGTCAACAAACATTGGTGGACCGAGTTTGTCAGCAGCTGTCTCGCGTGAGAAATTGCAGATCAAAAGATATCCCGGGATATCCGGAAACGGTACCGGAAATGCGAGGGGTTTTGCGTTTTTCATGGCGTTTCTTTCCGCCGATACTGGCAACCATCCTTAACTTGCGAGAATCGAAAAAATCATAGACGCAACCATTTATTGAAATGCGATAGACCGCTGTATCTGAAAGTGTATCACTGTTGAACCAGCTTGCCATCGCGCAATTCGCAGTGCCGCGGGAATCGGCTGGCGAGATCCGAACTGTGGGTGACGCAGACCAGCAAAGTATTGAATTCCCTGTTTAAATCCAGCAGCAGTGATCCGACACTTTCCGCAGTGGCTCGATCGAGATTTCCTGTCGGTTCGTCGGCCAGCAGCAGCTTAGGCTGATTGATTAACGCCCGGCAGACGGCCACACGTTGTCGCTCGCCGCCGGAAAGCTGAGCCGGGCGATGTGCAAAGCGGCTCCCCAGGCCTACTCGTTCCAGTAATTCTCGAGCCCGCGTTTCTGTTGCAGTGGTGGCACCTTGAGCTGGAAGCGTCGGGATCAACACGTTTTCCAGAACATTACATTGAGGCAGCAGGTGGTGATCCTGGAAGATAAAACCAATCTGTCGATTGCGAAATTCCGACTGCCCGGCGGCATCCAAAGCGAATGGGTTGCTTCCATCAAGCTGCACAGTGCCCGATGTCGGAGTATCAAGAGCTCCCAGGATGTACAAAAGCGTACTTTTGCCGCTTCCCGATGGGCCCGTCACCGCCAGGGCGTCGCCTCGTTCCATCGACAGGTCCAAGTCTCGAAGAATCGATAACGGACCTTCGCTCGTTGCAAACTCTTTGGACAATCGTTGTACGTCTAAGGTGGCGGTCATCAACCTCTCCATGATTTCTGAGGAATTCCGCGATTCAGCGTATCAGGTTCGATGCCGTTTGGCACTGGTCTGACGGGCGCCGATTCATGATGATAGTTGCCGGGGGGAAGAGGTGATTTCGAGAGTCTATTGTGTGACACTGTAAATCATCCGTTCGCAACGCTTTTGTGCAGCGGCAGCATTGAATCTTCACGGCTCGTGTGAGTAACCTTCGCTCTTCTGAATCCGTGTTAAGACATTTGACCTGCATTTGAGAGTTTCCTCATGTTTGATCTGGCTGCCATTCAGACTGCAATTCGTGCCCAGAACCTCGACGGCTGGCTGATGTACGATTTTCGGGGCAGTAACATTCTGGCCCGCCGGATCCTGCAGTTCACAGATGGATCGATGGGGTCTCGCCGGTGGATGTATTTCATCCCTGCAACAGGCACGCCACGGAAGCTGGTTCATCGCATTGAATCCGGGGCACTCGATCATCTCCCTGGCGACAAAACGATTTATTTGAAGTGGCAGGACTTTGAAGCGGGCGTCGCCGGTCTGGTGGGCGGACTGAAAACCATTGCGATGGAATATTCACCCCGGAACGGGAACCCATACATTTCACGAGTCGATGCCGGAACGGTTGAACTGGTGCGAGCTCAGAAGACCGATGTTGTACCGTCGGGGGATCTGGTCCAGCAGTTTGAGGCGGTCTGGGATGATGAACAATGGGCCATGCATCTGGCGGCCGGCGAACATACCAATTCGGCCTATGGTGTCGCCTGGAAATTCATTGCTGATCAGATTCGCCTGCATGGCGTTACCACGGAAGATGCCGTGCGTGATCAGATCATGGCCCACTTCGCACGGCATGGTTTGACGACCTATCACCCACCGATTGTTGGAGTGAATGCCAATAGCGGGGACCCGCACTACGAAACAGGAACCGCACCGATACGCGCTGGTGATTTTGTCCTCGTCGATCTCTGGGCGAAACTCGACAAGCCTCGAGCGGTCTACAGCGATCTGACCCGAGTCGGCTTCGTCGGCGAAACGGTCCCGGACAAGTACGAATCGATCTTCAAAATCGTCGCCGCCGCGCGCGATGCGGCGATTGCCCTCGTTCGCAGTCGATTCGCTGCCGGTCAGGTTCTGCAGGGATTTGAAGTTGACGATGCCTGTCGAGCGGTGATTGAGAAAGCGGGGTACGGCCAGTACTTTGTCCATCGGACAGGCCACAGCATCGGGCAGGAAGTCCACGGCAATGGTGCGAACATGGACAACCTGGAAACTCACGAAACGCGACGAGTCCTTCCTGGCAGTTGCTTCTCTGTCGAACCCGGGATCTACCTGCCCGAATTTGGCGTGCGAAGCGAAGTCGACGTGTTTGTCGACCGCCAGTGTCAGGTGCACGTTACTGCGGGTGAACTGCAGTACTCGATCGTGCCGATTCTGAAGCAGTAATCATGGCTGCTGTTCGAACCGCTTCGACGAAGCCCAGGCAGCTCGCTTTACCCTGCCAGGCTATGTCGAACGCGGTTCCATGGCTTGGGCTGGTCCGTACCACAGGCAGACCGAGTGTCACGTTGACGGCCCGCTCGAAACCGATCAGTTTCAGGGCAATGTGCCCCTGGTCATGGTACATCGCTGCGACACCGTCAAACTCGCCATGGACGGCGCGACGCAGCAATGCATCGGCGGGAATTGGTCCCGTGGCGTCAATGCCCTGGGATCGAGCCAAGTCGACTGCGGGGGCGATCAAAGTCGATTCTTCATCCCCAAACAGACCACCTTCGCCGCCATGAGGGTTCAGAGCACAGACCCCCACGCGCGGTGAGCGACAACCGATCCGCTTCAGAAAGCGATCGACCAGTTGAATCGTTTCGAGGATGTGCGGAATGCTGAGTAGGTCAGGCACACTGCGAATCGAAGTGTGCAGTGTGACGTGAGCGACACCTAATCCGTCCGGCCCCTGAATTGCCCCGCCACAAGGGAGATACAACATCATGGCAAATTCACTGACTCCACATTCAGCAGCGAGGATTTCGGTATGCCCGGGATAATTCAGTCCTGCGGCGTGCAGGGCGGCCTTGTTCAATGGTGCCGTCGTAATGGCCTCGATCTGTCCCTGTAATGCGGCGTGTGTCGATGCGACCAAATAGTCATAGGCCGCTCGTCCAGCCCGCGCGTCAATTTTGGCATCAGGTACCGAGGTGACATCAACAGCAGAAGGATTCCAACACGGTATCCGCGGGCTGTTCCAGTCGATTTCATTCAGCGTCGCGACAGTCTGCAACTCTAATGGCGTTCCGGCGAGCGACATCGCTCGACGGAATACCACAGGATCTCCGACGACGACTGGACGACAACAGCTTCGCAGGCGGTCGTCGGCAACAGCGCGTGCCACGATTTCGGGGCCGATTCCGGCGACATCACCCAATGTCAAAGCAATACGTGGAAGCATCAGCAGCGATTCCGTCAGGGGTACGTTTCCGCATCACACAGAGGAACACCCCGTTCATCCTTCGCGGATAGAATTCTTGGTTCCAGATCGGGCCAGGAGATTGCGAGAGCGGGGTCACTCCAGAGCAACGTCCGTTCATCCGCGGGATTGTAGAACTGCGTGCATTTGTAAGCGAAGTCGGCGATGTCTGAAGTCACGCAGAATCCGTGGGCAAACCCCGGAGGAACATAAAGCTGCCGGTGATTGGTTTCATTCAAAATGACTCCCACAGATCGCCCGAACGTCGGTGAACTTCGCCGGAGGTCGACTGCAACATCGTAGACTTCCCCTCGCGTCACCTGGACCAGTTTCCCTTGCGGTGACGTGATCTGATAATGGAGTCCTCGCAGAGTTCCTCGGCAGGATCGCGAATAATTGTCCTGGACAAACTCACACTCCAGTCCCGCATCGCGATACCGATCTCGCTGATAACTTTCGAAAAAAAAGCCGCGAGCATCACCAAACACATTTGGCTCGATGATCATCAATCCCGGAAGTTCAGTCGCTATGACGTTCATTGAAGTTTTACAATCACGAATCTGGCACATTTTCCCAAAACACACGCCAGATAATCGCCCAGCCAAGGTTTCCCCGCAACCCATTCGCCTCAATCCATTCGATTCACTTGTCTTCCTTCATTGTTTGCGAGGATGACTTAGCCATTTGAATCTCCCAATGTTAAAGTATTCCATCGCAAAGTGACTCGGTTCTTCAGGTGGGCACTTCAATGAGTTGTTGTGGCAGAGTTGTCATTTTCTCGTTCCTGTTCGTCGCAAATCTCCGTGCGGACGAAGCCCCCGCGACCGTCCCGACCACGCCTGTAGAATTCTTCCAAGCAACAAAGTCCTACTTCAAGGATCACTGCCAGCGCTGCCATGGCCCCGATCAATCCAAGGGGGGATTGCGGCTGGACCAGTTGGATGGCGACTTGACCAGTCCCACAACCTTTGAACGCTGGCGAGAAATCCTGGTCCGACTGCGGGCAGGCGAAATGCCCCCAGCGGACGAACCGAAACCGCCTGCCGGACAGATGGCAGACGTCGTCGCTAAGATTTCCGCTCATCTGGATGCTGCATCTGCCAGACAAAGAACGGAAGGCCGAGTGATTCTGCGGCGACTGAATCGGACCGAATACCAGAATACGGTTTGTGATCTTTTCAACGTCAACGTCTTGATCAAGGAGATGCTGCCAGAAGACACGATCTCACACGGTTTTGACAATGTCGGTGCGGCACTGAATGTTTCGCCGGTACTCATGGAACGGTATCTGGATGCCGCAGATGCGGTTCTGAATGCTGCAATTGCTCCGGTCCATTCTGTCGAGAGCAAGACCGAGCGATTCGATCTGTATGATTCTCTGCCGAAGTGGTTTATCGCAGGAGTCTGGAAGCAGGACGATGGCGTCATTCTGTTTCGAACGAGCGGTGATTCGGCCACCGATTTGCGACAGTTCAAAGCACCTGCACCCGGTCGATATCGATTTCGGATCTCTGTCTCGGCACATAACTCTGAGACCCCGCTGCCAATGGCTGTGCTGCTGGGAAACTTTGTCGTGAGCGGCAACCCGACCCGGCACCTCGGATATTTCGACGCTCCTGCGAAGCAGCCTGGCGTGATTGAGATTGAAGAGCGATTGCTCGCCAAGAATGACACCATCAAGGTGACTCCTGTTGCACTGCCGTTTGTTTACCTCAAGCACGAAACAATGCCCGATTACCCGGGACCCGGCCTGATGATTCACTGGATGGAAGTCGAAGGCCCCTTTCCAGAAGCATGGCCGAACGAGAGTTACCGCCGCGTCTATGACGAAATCGATCCCAAGACCGGCACACTCGCCGACGCCGAAAAGCTATTGAAAGGACTGCTTCCCAAGGCCTTTCGACGTCCGATCAACAGCGGCGAAGAGAAGCCATTCGTGGCACTCGTTGCTGCGGCACTGGAGTCTGGCCAGCCATTTCCGGCAGCACTGAGAATTGGCATCAAGGCGGTGCTTGCCTCGCCGAGGTTTCTCTATTTTCGCGAGGCGGCAGGTCAACTCGATGACTTCGCGCTGGCCTCACGATTGTCGTACTTCCTCTGGAGTACCATGCCCGACGAAACGTTGTGGGCTCTCGCACAGACTGGCGAATTGCATAAGCCCGAAGTCTTGCGAATGCAGGTGGAACGAATGCTTCAACACCCCAAGGCGAAGGCGTTCACCGAGAACTTTACCGGGCAATGGCTCAGTCTGCGTGATATCAGTGCGACGACCCCCGACAAGGCTCTCTATCCTGAGTTCGAAGAATTCCTGCAATGGTCGTCTGTCCGCGAAACACATCTCTTTTTCGACGAGATTCTCAAAGAGAACCTCAGCGTCAGGAACTTTATCGATTCCGATTTTGCCATCCTGAATGGACGCCTGGCGACGCACTATGGAATCCCGGATGTTCACGGAGTGTCATTCCGGAAAGTTTCGCTCAAGCCCGAATACCATCGCGGCGGGGTCCTGACACAGGCAAGTATTCTTAAGGTGACGGCAAATGGTTCGAACACCAGCCCGGTGCTGCGAGGTGTGTGGGTTCTCGATCGCATCCTGGGGCGGCCGGTTCCTCCACCCCCACCGAATGTCCCAGCGGTTGAACCTGATATCCGCGGTGCCACAACGATTCGCGAACAACTGGTCAAGCATCGTGCGACGGAAAACTGTGCCGGATGCCACTCACGGATCGATCCTCCGGGATTTGCCTTGGAAAACTACGACGTTATCGGCGGCTGGCGGGATCGGTATCGAGTCGTTGCTGATCGAAAGGACTGGGTGAACAATCGGGTCGGTCCCCTGGCAAAATACCTGGCGGCGTATCAATACGGACTCGGCAGAACCGTCGAAGCGGGAGATCGTCTGGCGGATGGACGCAAATTTGACGATATTACTCAGTTCAAGAAACTGCTTCTGGCAAATCCTGAACAGGTTGCCCGATGTCTGACTGAAAAACTTGTCACTTACGCGACCGGACATCCTGTTGGCTTTAGCGATCATGAGGCGATCACGCGGATTCTGTCTGATGCCAGCAAATCGGACTACGGACTTCGAACACTGATCCATGCGGTTGTTGCCAGCGACCTCTTTCAAAAGAAGTGAATTGATTATGAACCATCGCTCTCGATTCACCCGACGATCATTCTTGCGCGC
Organism: uncultured Schlesneria sp.; assembly: GCA_903911795.1. Classification (GTDB taxonomy): domain Bacteria; phylum Planctomycetota; class Planctomycetia; order Planctomycetales; family Planctomycetaceae; genus Schlesneria. The sequence continues at coordinate 1,041 of CAIWEX010001022.1, read as the reverse complement.
AGCCGGGGTGACGCTGACACTGCCGCTGCTGGAAGCGATGGGCTCATCACGGGCCAGGGCTGCGGCCGCCGTCAGTGAACCACCGCGACGGCTGATCTGTATCAACACAACTCTCGGTCTGCACACGCCGAACCTGTTTCCCGCCAAGGCTGGACGCGACTACGAACTGACGCCTTATCTGGAGCCGATTCAGGAATTCCGGAATGATCTGACGGTTTTTTCGGGCCTGTCACATCCAGAAGTTGACGGGGGGCATCCTGCCGAATTGTGTTATCTCACGGCGGCGCCGCACCCACGCGCGGACAATTTCAAGAACACGATTTCGCTGGATCAGTACGCGATCGAACGCCTGGTACCGAATACGCGATTCGATTCGCTGGTTCTGGCGTCCTCGCATACTGGACTTTCATTCAGTCGCAGTGGAGTGCCCATTCCCGCGGAACAGCGTCCGTCGCGAGTCTTCAAAAACATGTTCGTAGACGGGACCCCGGCCGAGATCAACGCTCAGGTTCAGCGTCTGAGACAGGGTCAGAGCATTATGGATACCGTGCTGGGCGAGGCCCGGGATTTTCAGAAAGGATTGGGAACGCAGGATCGGCAAAAGCTGGACGAATACTTCAGCTCGGTCCGTCAGGTCGAACAACGACTGGTGTCGGCACAGGACTGGAGCCGCCGACCGAAGCCGCATGTCGAGGCCAAGCCACCGGTCGACATCAATAACTACGTCGAAATCACAGCGCGCGTCCGCTTGATGATCGATCTGATGCATCTGGCACTGCAGACGGATTCCACCCGATTCATCACATTTTCCCTGAATGGATTCAATGCGGTTCCTGCAATTCCCGGCGTGACTCAAGACTGGCATAACCTGTCACATCACGGCCAGGACCCTGCGAAACTTGCAGAATTGCGGGTTGTCGAACTTCAGCAGATGCAGTTGTTCGGAGAATTGCTGACCAAGCTGAAGCAATCGCAAGAAGATGGCGGCACGTTGCTGGACCGAACGATCGTTCTGTTCGGCAGTAATCTGGGAAATGCCAG
>CAIWEX010001021.1 GCA_903911795.1 uncultured Schlesneria sp. | reverse complement strand
CGCACCACAAACGTCAAAGAATCTTCTGCATTGGCCTTCGTCCAGTGCATCGCCATTGTCGGCCACGCCGACGAGGATCAGGTGTTCCTCGGTTTCCAGGGCATTCACACTGAGACGAGTGCAGGTCAGCCAGCCAGACTCGCCTATCAGCGGTGCCAAGACCGCGATTTTCTTGGCCGAAGTGGAATAGTCAAAGGTCACTTCGGCAGGGTGTGGCTGGAGCGACTTCCCCTGGGCGATGATTCGCTGCGCCAGCGGATGGCCGACTCGGTAGGTATTCGCATCTTCAACGTGCTTGCCAAGCCGATACGGTCCCGGATGGATTGTTTCGCCGGGGAATGGATTCTGGGTCAGTTGAAAACAATACTTGTCACCATCGAATTCGGCAAAAGGGTCGAGTAGATAGCGGGTCAGTGTCCACAGCCGCTCGTTGAAACGGTCGAGCAGACCACTGCTTTGAATGCGAACCTTTTCGACGACTTCTTGATCGAAATTGTCGAGCAGTTTCTCACGGGCATCCCGTTGCCCTTCGGTGATTTGGGCATCGAGTTCTTGTTGAAGCTGGTCAAACTCGAACTGGATCTGCTGCGGTGACCGACATTTCTGGTAAATGCCAGCGATCCGTTTTTCGAAATCCACGCCGGACTCGACCGCCCCCAGAACCTCGTCACTGGCCCCAAAGACGCCGTTGAACAGACGGAACTTGTCGGCCAGCAATTCGTAAACGCGTTGGTCCGCAGCGTTGTTCTTGTTCAAGAAATTGACAACTACCACATCGAACTTCTGTCCGTAGCGGTGGCATCGTCCGATTCGCTGCTCGATACGTTGCGGATTCCAAGGCAAGTCATAATTAACAACGAGGTTGCAGAACTGAAGGTTGATTCCTTCGGCGGCGGCTTCGGTTGCGATCATGATGGAGGCATCATCCCGAAAGTTTTCGACCAGCGCTGCGCGCATGTCCGCACCTGGTGAGCCCGAGATGCGGTCCGTTCCTTGATTCCTGGTCAACCAGCGTCGGTAGATTTCCTTGGAGCCGGTATCATTGTTTGTACCATTAAAAAGCATCACCCGACCAGTGAACTCGGTCTGCTCAAGGATCCGGAAGAGGTACTCCTGGGTCCGGCGTGACTCGGTGAAGATCAGGGCTTTTTGCTGAAGTGTCGCACCATTGGTCCCCAGTTTTGCTTCGGCGGCGGCGGCAAATCCGCGACGGAGCGCCGTCAACAGCACTTCGCCCTTGGAATTGCGTGCGATCGATTTTGCCAAGTGGTGGAACTCACGTAGTTTCCCCATTTCAACACGCATCTCGGCAATCTGCTGCGGCGAGAAATGCGGTTTGTCATGCCCTGTTTCTGCACCGTCATCCGGCTCCCACTCGTCGGTCAGTTCGTCGAATTCTTCCAGATTCTCGGCCAGCTCGTCAGGGGGAAAATCGACAGCCTCGCCCTGTTGGGCCGCAATTTCGAGCTTGCAAGCCAAGCCGTTTAACGTGTCGGAAATGGCGTAGGTGGACGACGCGAGCAGCTTTCGCAGGATCAGCGTCATCAGGGAACGCTGACTGGCGGGGAGGGCATAAAGGGCCGGTTGTTGCAGGTATTCCGAGACAAGGTTGTAGAGCCGTTGCTCTTCTTCCGTGGGGTTGAACTCTTGCACGAGTGCGTGACGATCGGTGTAGTTCACATATTCCAGTACCTGCTTGCGGAGCGTTCGCTTGCAGATTGGTCGAAGGCGTTCCTTCAAGTCGTTGAAATCATCCTCATTCGCCAGTCGGGTGAAACGCGAGCGGTACGTTTTCAGATCGCCAAAAGCAAAGTCATCAATAATGCTGACAAGTCCATAAAGCTCGAGCAACGAGTTTTGTAACGGGGTCGCGGTCAACAATACCTTGCGGAACGGTGCGACAGCCTGCTTGATGGCATTGGCAATCTTGTTTGTCGGTTTGTAGACGTTGCGAAGCCGATGGGCTTCGTCGATGACGACCAGATCCCAAGGTGTCTGACGAATGTACGGCTCCATTTTCTTGATGAATTGATAAGAACAAATCACGACGGCCTGTTGTTGAAACGGGTTCAGGTTGCCTGCACGAATCGCCTCGTTGAAGGTTCGGGTTTCCAGAATCGCCGACGGCAGGAAGAACTTGTCAGCGAGTTCCTGTCCCCATTGCTTTCTCAGATTGGCGGGTACGATCACGAGAATTCGTCGTTTGAGTTCGGCCCATTTTTGAGCGATCAATAACCCGGCTTCGATGGTTTTTCCCAGCCCGACCTCATCCGCGAGGATGGCCCCTTTCGAAAGTGGATTACGAAAGGCAAAAAGAGCCGCTTCGATCTGGTGAGGATTAAGATCCACTTGCGCATCAGCAAGTACGGATGTCAGTGTCTCGACGCTGTCTGAAGCAGAGCGTCGGGTCAGTTCGTGGGCGATGAAACTGGCGTGAAAGTCAGTCATTCAGGCCGCACTGTCGAGGGGGCTGCAGTCTGCTCTGCTTCAAATCTTGCTTACGAACAACCATGTCACGACCGTTGCTTTCGTCTTTTTCTGCTCGGACGCCAGTCCGTAAAACCATAAAATCCAAGACTTCCTGAGTCAAATATGAACGATGCCTATGATAGCAATCATTTTGAAGCCTGAACAACGTGATGGGAAAAGACAACCCCAGCAGCGGTG
>CAIWEX010001020.1 GCA_903911795.1 uncultured Schlesneria sp. | reverse complement strand
GTCACACAGTCCGACGCGATTGAACGGTGCAATCGCAGAACGAATGTGTTCTGTGAACTGATCACCTGGCAACGACGAATCGATCTCTTGAACAGCGAACTCCAGCGCCGATCTCAGTCCGAGATTGTCAGCACTCAGAAAGGCAGAGCCTCGGATCGCTCGCCCCGCCCGGCGTTCGGTTTCGGACCAGGTTGCAGCCGAGAAATAGAACATCGAGAGTGCAATCATCCGTTCGAACTCGCGAAATCCCAGGAAGCTGCCACTGACGATCAGGTCGAGGAACTCGGACTCGCGCTGCAGCATCTGGTCGTAGGATTTCAGATCCTCCACTAGCGTTGGCTGGTTCCACGACCGCTCGAAAATCCCCATTAACCGCTCAATCCCGACGAGTGTGAACGCATTCCCGGTGGAGTGCAGTGGGTCCAGGAATGTCGCCGTGTTCGGTAACATCACCCAGTTTGCGCCAGCCGATTTCTGTAACCGCCTCTGCATCCGCCCGGACTGACGCCACGGTACGGTTGGTTCTGCGTCAGAGAATTGCTCTGCGACTGCGGGCAGTCGCTTCATGATCGCATCCCATTCCTGTTCGGGTGATACTGTGCTCACGAGCGGAAATCGATCCGGGTCCAGTGAAAAGCCCGCACTGGTAATTCCGTTGTCAAACGGCAGAACCCACATCCAGCCCCCGTCAAACACATGGTGCAGTGCCGCATCATCACAGGGATACGGATGATCAGCCGCACAACCACCGCGCGCCGTGTATAGATCGTTCCATCGCTTCACATGTTTAAAGTGAGAGAACAAGCCACGAGATCGAGTCTTCAGCCCATCGGGATGTGGTCCGATTCCGAGTTGTCGGGCGAGAAATCCTCCCTCGCCTGAGGCATCAATGACCAGCTTAGCTGACCACGTGAGTGATTCGCCGTGGCGACTCCCCGATAATTCCCAGCCGGTCCCGCGGGGTCTCAGTTGCTCAAGCGTTGTCAAATCGAAATACGGGATACCTGCACCCACAGCCTCGTTCACGAGGAACTGATCGAAATCGGATCGAAGCCAGTGCGTGTCAGCATCATCTGCACTGGCACTGGCAGCAACGAGTAATTCGTTGCCATGATCGGGTCGCGGACAGAAGTCCTGATCCAGAACGTGGTGAAAATAACTGAATCCCTGCTTCAGGCCGCAAACAATATCAGGGTAGGCTCGCTTCCAACTGCCATAGTTGCAGAGCGGTGTCAGTCGCGGCAGGTTGTACCGTTGAGATAATCCCTCAAGGATCAGGTTGGCCATGGGAGTCGAAGACTCTCCGATCGCGAATCGCGGATGGGAACCCCGATCGATCAAGACTGATCGCAACCCGATCTGCTTGAGCAGCAGCGCCAGCAGACTGCCGCTGAAACCTGCCCCAATGATGATAATGTCGGTTTCAATCATGGCGATGTTCTACTTTGGCAGATGCAGTCGACCTGCGGAGCGATCTGTTGTGACAAGTTCATCTGACGGATCCTTTCAGCCCGAGCCGGACCGCAGTCCGGGCAATCGAAGAACTTTTCGACGTCCCACAGATCCATCAG
>CAIWEX010001019.1 GCA_903911795.1 uncultured Schlesneria sp. | reverse complement strand
GACCGCTGCTGTCCAACTGGCCGCAATATGGCCACAAATGAGTCATCAAAGAAGTGATGAATGAACCGACGAATTGCTGCTTGCGCGTGTCATATCCCAGCGTCATCACCGTTCGTCCGGCGCAATCGCCTGTTTTCATGATCCCTTCACCGATGACCCAGAAGTCACCCAGTGAACGGAAAGTTTCGGTTCCGCACGTTTTTTCCGCGGGTTCCCCCGGTGCCATCTCACATTCGTATTCGCACGCCCAGTTGCCAACAAGTCGCTGCAGCCAAAGATGTTGCGATGTAGGTTGTTCGTTCAAGATCGTTCTCCCTGAGTTCTTGTGATGACGCATATCGACAAATAGTCGAATGAATCGACGGGAATTCGACAACTGCACATAGAAGCCATGGCAGGTTCCGGTTCGACGACAGGCTCGAGAGACGCTCGGGAAAGAGCGAAAGTGGAGAAGGGCGAGCCCGTCGGAAATCTCTTTGGTTGGGCCATGGCAGAAAGGTTCGCACGAATCAGACGGAGCCGCCTGTTGGTCGTCTCACGCTGAATCGCAGATGGATGAGGGACTCACGCAAAGACGCGAAGGGAAGAAAAGGGGAAGAAGTTGGATGTCTCTCACAGAGTCACGGAGAGAGAGATAAGAACGAGTTCGGCTCCTCAGTTCGCTTCGCTGCGGCATTTTAACTCTGTGGATCTGCGCCTCTGTGAGAAACCGCTTTGCACGGCTTGTTGGCCCGTGTTGATCGCGCCATTCAGTGAGCGGCTGAGTGGCCGGGGCTGGACCAACGGGAAGCCCCCGGTGGGGAGAGGCGATGAATAGAATGCTTGAAAACTTTGCGTCTTAGCGTCTTGAGCGAAGCGGGCGTGATGTTCATGGCATGTCCTCCAATGTGTAAAAGTTGTTTTTTCGCCCTGCCTAACGTGAAAACATGATGGTGTGGACGTAGAGGCGATCATCGATTTGACGTAACGGACTCGTGCAACTTTTTTCTGAAGCTCAACCGTAAGCGTCAACCCCGTCATATTTCCGTAGGGGTCAGGTCAATATTACCATTCGCGGTTCGTCAGATCCCCAATTGCTGTTTCACCTCAGCGAAACTCTTCACAGCAAATTCCAGGTCTGTCTGAGAATGTGCGGCAGAGATCTGCGTGCGGATTCGTGCCCTTCCCTGTGGAACGACCGGGTAACTGAAGCCGATGACATACACACCCTTTTCCAGCATGGCTTCAGCCACTCGGGCTGCCAGCGATGCATCTCCCAGCATGATTGGCGAAATGGGGTGAGTGCCCGGCAGAATCGTATATCCCAGCGATGACATCGATTCCCGGAAGAATCGCGTGTTGGATTCGAGCTTGTCTCGCAATTCCGTCGAACGGGTGAGCATGTCCAGGGCGGCAATTGATCCCGCTGCGATCGGTGGAGCGATGGTGTTTGAGAACAAATACGGGCGTGAGCGCTGACGCAGATATTCGATGATCTCTTTGCGACCACTGGTATAGCCACCGCTGGCTCCACCCAGAGCCTTGCCGAGCGTTCCTGTCAGAATATCGATGCGATCGATGACACCGTGCAGTTCGTGCGTTCCACGGCCCGTGGGGCCTGTGAATCCGACGGCATGAGAATCATCGACCATCACCAGAGCGTCGTACTTGTCGGCCAATTCGCAGATCGCTGCCAGGTTGGCGATATAGCCATCCATCGAGAACACGCCGTCGGTAGCGATCAGTTTGAATCTGGCCTTCGCCGCAACAGCTTCCTTCAGCTTCGTCTCCAGATCGGTCATGTCGTTATTCTTGTAACGATATCGCTGGGCTTTGCAGAGGCGGACGCCATCGATGATGCTGGCGTGGTTTAATTCGTCCGAGATCACTGCGTCTTCGGCCGTCAGCAGAGTCTCAAACAGGCCGCCGTTGGCATCGAAGCAACTGGAATACAGGATCGTGTCCTCGGTCCCCAAGAACGTCGACAACCTCGATTCCAGTTGTTTGTGAATCCCCTGGGTTCCACAAATGAACCGGACCGATGCACAGCCGTAGCCCCAGTCATCCAGGGCCTGCTTGGCTGCATCGCGGATTTCAGGATGTTGTGCCAGTCCGAGGTAATTATTGGCACACAGGTTCAGAACGGGCTTGCCGTCCGCGACCCGAACGTAAGTTCCCTGCGGCGTCGATATGACCCGCTCGGATTTGTAGAGCCCGTTGTGACGAATCTCGTCCAGTTGATTCGCCAGATGTGCCTGAAAACCGCCGTACATCCTGCCGTCTCCTTCGATGACTCCACCCCGTATCCTGGTGGACTCAATTTTTCTTGTCAGTGATTCCGAAGCAATACAGCGCCTTCGCTGTCCTCAAGTAGATCCGACCGTCGACCAGTGCCGGAGTTGCATAGACGTCTTCCTTGAATTCCGCCGTGTGCAGAACTTCGCCCTGATCGTTTGCCTTGATGACGGTCAACTCCCCGATTTCATCCAGCAGATAGACTTTGCCATCACCGGAAACAGGCGAGGCATAGTAGCTCTTGCTGGCTTCCAGTCGCTGCTGCTTCAACTGTTTACCGGTCTTCGCATTCAGGCATTGCAGCACGCCCCCATCCTTGATCGTGAAGATCAGCCCATTCACATAGAGCGGTGATGCACAGAACGGAACCAGACGACTATGGCGCCAGGCAACATGGCTGTCTGTTGCTTCGCCACTGGCCCCAGGCTTGATGCTGATCACAACGTTCTTTCCGTCGGCAAAGAGATTGCGGAAGTATTCGTATTCGGCCTTTGTCAGCTTTCCATCCTTGTTCCGATCAGCCTGTGAGAACCGTTGATGGATCGGTCCATCCTTCAATTCGGATTCTTCGAGCGTGCCACTCTTGTCGGTATCTTTCAGTTCGGCGACAGAATCGAATGGCTCGGCACTGATTCCCTCATTTTCGTCACCTCCAGCGGCCCAGCCTGCAACGTACAGCATTCCGTCGTCGCCGACTGTGGGCGAACAGGAAACCATGCGCGAGATCCCGCGAACCGTCCAGGCTTCGTTTCCGGTTTCCAGGTCGTAACCAACAACTCGCAAAGTCGCCGCAATGACAATCTGCTTCTTGCCAGCATTTTCCCAGATGATGGGAGTGCAGTAATTGCGAGGAAACTCGGAACGATCCTTATTCCAGATGATTTCTCCCGTCTTCTTGTTAATCGCCATCAGGAAGGAACCGAGATCGTGATCCTGACAGAGGATGATGCGGTCCCCGACAATCAGCGGTGAGCTTCCCGCTCCAAAATTGTTGTTTAACGGCCCCATCGGCTTGTTCCACAGTTGCTTGCCGCTGTGGTCATAGCAGTACAGGCCACTTGAACCAAAGAAGCTGACAACACACTCCGCATCGGCACAGGGACTGCTTTGAGCGTGACTGCCAATCGAGTGGATCTCTTCAAGCTTCTTGTAAGGAGCTTTCGCTTCCCACTGAATCTTGCCTGTGGCTCGATCAAGGCACAAGGTGAACAGTTCTTTTTCTCTTTCGCCGCGCACTGCCGTTAAGAAAATCCGGTTTCCGACAATCGCGGGAGACGAATGTCCCGGCGGAAGCTCCGTTCGCCAGATCTGGTTCTGTCCGGGAGCAATCTCGGCCGGAAGCTTGTCGGCAGCCTGAGCCAGTCCCGTCCCGGAAGATCCCCGAAACCGAGTCCAGTCGGCCGCTTGAACCTTCATTGCGAAAGAGAACAAAACGGTAGCCATCGCGATCGCCGTCACGTGGCGAAGGTTCAATCCGAACATGGTGCAGACTCCAGAGCGGGTAACGGACGATTCCTGAGCGGCACATGATATCCAACGAAGCACCGCTGATAAACGCTGCTGGAACGCTAATCGGTAGAGGAACAGGGATTGCCGAGCCCTCCCCTAGCTTCTTCTCCCGCACATATTCTCTTCAAAATCAGCGTTCATCAGCGTCGATTAGCGGTTCCCCAAAACCACAAAATCGCATACCATTTGCAGCGACCGCGGTCGGGGTGATCGGAAAACTCTTTCGCGGATCTGGAATGCGGCGGGAAGGTGGGGCGAGTCATGCCACGGATGGCAGGTCTATTGGGGCTGATTCTGATCTTGGGCATGGGATGCCGGTCGAACATCGGGTTCGATCCACTCTCCAGACCCAATGTCGTACCACCGGATCGTTCATCCCCTGCTGTTCCCACAGCCCCGCAGCTTCCCACTTCGCCTCCAACTCTTCAGCCTCCGACGTTTACACCAACGTCAAACAGCATTTCGGACGCAGGTGACAGCCTGCCACCTGCCAACGCCCCTAGTGTTGAAGCCGCCCTGCCGAAGTTGGGGGATATCTATGGCCGCAACGCTCAATCGGCCGATGCCGAACGGAACCCGTTGATCGTCATTCCCGGCGTCCTCGGTTCAAGGCTTGTCGACGCGGAATCTCAACGCGTTGTCTGGGGTGAGTTCGGTGGGGACGGGATCGATGCTAGCACCCCGAATGGCGCTCGATTACTCGGTCTGCCGATGGCAGAAGGAAAACCGCTGCGTGAACTGACAGACAATGTTCAGGTGCGCGGCGTTCTGGACGCACTCGAAATTCGAGTCTTCGGGGTGCCGTTCGAGATGAACGCCTATCGCGACATCCTGTCAGCACTCGGTGTGGGGGGATATCACGAAGCATCCGGTCGAACCGAGCACACTGCTCAATCGCATGAGTCCTACCAGTTTGCCTACGACTGGCGGCGAGATACCGTTGAAAACGCTGACAGGCTTCATCAGTTCATTCTGGGAAAGAAGCTGGAAATTGAAACGTCGCGTCGCAAGCGGTACGGCGAGGGAGTGGCACCCGTCAAGTTTGATATCGTGGCTCACTCCATGGGTGGATTGCTGGCCCGATACTACATTCAATACGGCAACGCGGATCTGCCGGCTGACGGGTCACTTCCCCAATTGACCTGGGCCGGGGCGGCGAATGTGGAACGGGTGGTTCTGGTGGGGACTCCCAATTCTGGTGCAATTGATGCGGTTGAAAATCTTGTCAAAGGGGTCGTCTTCTCACAAGCACTCCCGCGGTATCAGGCCGCGATCCTGGGAACGATGCCCGGACTCTATCAACTGCTCCCTCGTTCACGGCACCGGCCTGTGCTGACGGATGCTGAGCGAAAGTCGGTGGATGTCATGGATGTTCAGACGTGGGCTCATTATCGCTGGGGACTGCTTAACCCGAGTCAACAATACGTCGTTCATCAACTGATGCCGAACGTGACAAATCCTGCTCAGCAGCAAGCCATCATCTATGATCATGTCAAGAAATGCCTGGACCGCGCCAAGGCGTTCCATGCGGCGCTGGATGTGCGAGCGAAATGTCCGGCGGGGACGACAATTCATCTGATCGCCGGCGACGCCTATCCGACATCGGCTCAACTCTGGGTCTATGCCGATGGTCGCTTGTCAGTGGCATCCAAGCTTCCCGGCGACGGCAAGGTGACGCGAGCGAGTGCTCTGATGGACGAACGATATGCCGCAGGCGTACCCTGGTCACCACGTCTCGTTTCGCCGATCAGTTGGTCGAGCGTCAACTTCTTGTTTACAGATCACCTCGGCCTGACGCGAGACCCTGCGTTTACGGACAACGTCCTTTATCTGTTGCTGGAAGCTCCACGGTAATTTGTCAGTGCTCGTGACTCAGGCGGCTCAAGGCTGCCGCCAGTGCCATCCAACGCATATAAAGAATTGCGTAGCGGAATTCGTGAGAATTCAGAGTTTTCAATGGATCTCCGAACTCTCACGAGTTCGGCTACTCAAAACTGACGTTCAAAACGCCGTTTCCTGGCGTTACGAGCCACACACTTTTCATTCGAG
>CAIWEX010001018.1 GCA_903911795.1 uncultured Schlesneria sp. | reverse complement strand
GGACGCCTCTGGATCTGTGAAACCTTCGATTATCCCAACGAACTGCAACCCGCCGGCCAGGGGCGTGACCGAATTCGCATCCTGGAAGATACCAATGGAGACTGGGTCGCCGACAAGTTCACTGTATTCGCAGAAAAGCTCAGTATTCCTACTGCGATCGCTTTTTACCGAGGTGGCGCAATTGTTCAGGATGGGACCGAGACTCTTTATCTCAAAGACACCGATGGAGACGACAAGGCTGATCTGCGTAAAGTGCTGATCACCGGCTGGGGGATGCGTGATACTCATGGCGAAGTCAGCAACTTCCAATACGGGCTCGACAACTGGTATTACGCGATGCAGGGATACAACGATTCCCGCCCGGTGCTGACCAACGGGAAAGAAGTCACTACCTTTCGCCAGGGCTTCTTCCGTTTCAAAATGGAAGGTGATGGCGACAAGACTGCAGTAACCGATCTGGAGTTCCTCCGCTCGACCAACAACAACACCTGGGGTCTGGGCTTCAGCGAAGAAGGGATTGTGTTTGGATCGACCGCCAACGGAAATCCATCCGAATTCATGCCAATTCCGAATCGATACTATGAATCGGTCCGCGGATGGTCATCGAGTGTTCTGGGAGGGATTGCGGACAGCAACAAGTTTGTTCCGGTGGATGAAGATAAAGTTCGGCAGGTCGATCATCATGGCGGTTTCACAGCGGCTGCCGGGCACGCTCTGTACACAGCTCGCAACTATCCGAAAGAGTATTGGAACCGAACCGCGTTTGTGACAGAACCGACGGGCCATCTGGTCGCGACGTTCAAGATCCGTGAAGATGGTTCCGGGTTCCGCTCAAAGAATTCCTGGAACCTGCTCGCCAGCAACGACGAATGGTCCGGACCGATCATGGCCGAAGTCGGTCCCGATGGAAATGTCTGGATTATCGACTGGTACAACTTCATCATCCAGCACAACCCGACACCTGCAGGCTTCAAGACTGGCAAGGGAAATGCCTACGAATCAGAATTGCGAGACAAGAAACATGGACGTATTTACCGCCTAGTCTACACAGGCAAGGGAGTTGAAGGGTTTGAAGAACCGGCCAAACCAACCGCACTGAAGCCTGAAGCCGAAGGGGATGCACCAGTCATGATGGCTCGTCCCGCGGACCTCGCTAAAGCGAATACGGAGCAACTGATTTCTGAACTGGGGGTCGGCAACTTCCTGTGGCGTCGACAGGCTCAGCGGCTGATTATTGAAAAGGATCGGTTTGATGGCGTTCAGGCACTGATTGAATCTATCAACGATCAGTCGATGGACGAAATCGGATTGAATACCGAAATCATTCACGCCATGTGGACTCTGCATGCGCGAGGTGTCTTGAACGGCGAAAATCGAGACGCCCTGAAGGCGGTTGTCGGCGCGCTGCGACATCCCTCGGCAGGGGTTCGACGTAACGCGGTTCAAGTCCTTCCACGGACCGACGCATCGACTTCGGCGATCCTGCACAGTGGTGTTTTGAAAGATCCGAACGCTCAGGTGCAGTTGATGTCCCTGCTGGCCTTGGCGGAGATGCCTCCTTCCAGTGAAGCTGCCGATGCCATTCGAATCGCGTTTGCGACCACGGTTCCCGGCGACCGCTGGTTGAATGACGCGTCGATCTCGGCCGCCGCACGACACGATATTCATTTCCTGAAGCTGGTCGTGAAGAACAGTGGCGGAAAGCTGGCCAGCCCAGGAACGGATGCGTTGCTGATCGTTGCTGAACACTATGCTCGTGGAATCCCTGAAGAGACCGCCCCAACCCTGATTGCTTCACTGGCCGATGCCTCTCCTCAAGTGGTCGAGCCGATTTTGGCGGGGATGGCGCGTGGCTGGCCCAAGAACAAGCCGCTGCAATTGAGCGAAGCGACTGACAAATCGCTGGTTGACATGCTCGGCAAATTGCCTCCAGCGGCTCGAGGCTCGCTGATCAACCTCGCATTGAAGTGGGGCTCGAAGCTGCTGGAAGCCCATATCGTCGAGATCTCCAAGACATTTCTCGACATTGTCACGAATGACAAAGTTTCCGAAGCAGATCGAATTGCCGCGGCACGTCAGTTGATCGAATTCCGCCGCCTCGACGCAGATGCTCCAGCGGCACTGCTGAAATTGATTTCACCACGTACAACGGCGGAACTTGCGAATGGTCTGCTGTCTGCCATTGGACTGAGCGAAGCACCAGAAGCGGGCCCAACCATCGTGGCATCGCTGGGGTCAATGACCCCTTCCGTTCGACCGACCGCAATTCGATTGCTGCTGGGTCGAAACGACTGGACCAAGGTCTTGCTGGATGGTCTCGAAAAAGACAACCCTCGCTTGTCGGAATTGTCATTGGAACAAAAGCAGTCACTGGCGAATCACGTCGACAAGTCCATTCGTGACCGTGCCAAGCCGATTCTGTCACGCGGGGGCCAACTCCCCAATCCTGATCGCCAGAAGGTGGTCGAAGAGTTGATGCCGCTCACCGAAAAGAAGGGTGACGCGGTGGCAGGCAAAGCTGTCTTTAAGAAGACCTGCGTGAAGTGTCATACGCACAGCGGTGAAGGAAACCGCATTGGGCCAGACCTGACCGGGATGGCCGTTCATCCGAAGAAGGAACTGTTGATTCACATCATCGATCCAAGTCGATCCGTGGAAGGGAACTTCCGGATCTATACCGTCCACACCGATGATGGGAAAACTCAATTTGGCCTGCTCGCATCGGAATCCAAGACGGCGATCGAACTGATCGATGTCGAAGGAAAGAAGCTGCAGATTCAGAGGGACAACATCGAAGAACTGGTGGCGTCGTCGAAGTCACTGATGCCTGAAGGATTCGAGAAGGCTCATACTCAACAGGAACTGACGGATCTGCTCGAGTTTCTGACACAGCGTGGCAAGTTCCTGCCGATTCCGATCGACAAGGTTGCCACAGTTGTGACAACCAAGGCGATGTTTCATGACGGTGAACATGACGAGCAGAAGCTGATCTTCCCGGATTGGAGTCCCAAGATCTTCGAAGGAGTGCCATTCGTTCTGGTTGATCCAAAAATCGACCAGATTCCGAACGCCATCATGTTGCACGGCACAAACGGAGACAAACCGCCACGGATGCCGAAGTCGGTTTCCCTGGCATGTAATTCTCCAGCCAAGCTGATTCACTTCCTGGGGGGGATCAGCGGATGGGGAGCCCCGGCGGCGCCCAATGGAACTCCAACATTAACAGTGCGGCTGAAGTATGCTGACGGTCAAACGGAAGATCACGTCACCCGCAATGGTGAAGTCTGGGCCGACTATATCACCAAGGTGGATGTCCCCGGCAGCAAGTTCGCGTACCGATTGCGAGGTCAACAGATCCGTTACTTTACCGTCACTCCAAAGCGAGCGGAGAAGATTGAATCAATCGACCTCGTG
>CAIWEX010001017.1 GCA_903911795.1 uncultured Schlesneria sp. | reverse complement strand
CTCCCAAGCCAGAGCAATCGCACCCTCTTTGAAATAATCCCCAGCAGGCGGAAAATTGTTGCGGCATAGTCGAGTGTCGAGTGACTGCGGCCCAGCACGTATTCGCATCGGGAATCTGTCGCTCCGACAATAGTTCCCATTCGGATCCCTGCCCCGCTGAACCCGATCGCATTCGCCAGCGGCCAATGGTCTCGGCCTGCCGCACCGTTCACTCGAGGTGTTCGACCAAACTCGCCGGCACACAACACGACGGTCCGGTCCAGCATCCCTCGTTCTGAAAGATCTGTAAGCAGTGCCGACCAGGCACGATCAAGGGTTGGCAGTAACGGGTCTTTCAGCCTGATGAAATTCTTGTCGTGAGTGTCATAGCCGGTGAAGTCGACTGTCACAAAGCGAACACCTGCTTCCACGAGACGCCGTGCGAGTAATGTCGATTGTCCTTCGCGAGTTTTTCCATAGCGTTCACGCAACGATTCTGGCTCGGCCCCCAGATCGAACGCTTTTTTGGCGGCAGGTGACGTAATCAGGTCATACGCCTGCCGATAGAATTCGCCACGATCCGATACGGCAGCCCCGGACTTATCAACCTGACGCTGCCAGTTGTCGAGTTGGTCCAGTATTCGTCGCCGACGCATTGTTCGATCAGCACCGACTGCCGTCGGAATTGAGACATCATCGACTGAGAAATCTTTGTCGAGAGGATTTCGCTTGACCATCAGCGGGTTATATGCGGACCCAAGGTAACCTCCCCCCGAATAACCGATCGGGTTCTGGGCA
This sequence comes from uncultured Schlesneria sp., assembly GCA_903911795.1. Lineage (GTDB taxonomy): Bacteria > Planctomycetota > Planctomycetia > Planctomycetales > Planctomycetaceae > Schlesneria. The sequence goes on along the minus strand of CAIWEX010001017.1, from coordinate 3,351 downwards.
CATTGGACGTAGGGTGGAAGGTTGTTCTTCCATCCGAGTTCCTTCGAGGCAACCGAGCCAAAACAGGGGTAAATCGTCGAACCGACCGGAGCCCCGTTCACATCGGGGACCTGAGGGTATCCGGTCAGCATCCAGTGAGTTGCCTCGGAATGCTGTGATCCCTGATGAACGATTGTCCGGACCTGGCAGACCTTGTCCATCTGCCGACTCATCAGCGGTAAGTGCTCACACACGGAAAGTCCTGGCAGATTAGTCGCGATTGGCTGAAACTCGCCCCGATACTCCACAGGCGCGTTCGGCTTCATATCGAGAGTATCAATATTGCTGAGACCTCCGTTGGTCCAAAGCAGGATGAAGCTGATATCGCTCGATGCTGGCGAGGTCTTTTGTTCGGCTCGCAACAATTGAGGGAGACTCAATCCAAACAGACCGAGGCCGCCGACCTGCAACAGACCGCGGCGGGACACCCCTTCGCAGGTTCGCGACGAATGATTGATTTGAAACACGATTCGCTTCTCCAAATGTCAGCCGTCACTATCCAAACCATCAATGTCCAAACGCAAACTCGGCACAGTTAAGTAACGCCCACAATAGATCCTGCCAGGCTTCTTCGCGACTGATGCCACTCGCCAGAGTCTCCTGGACGACTCGACGTTCATCCGCTGTCGGCAATCGCGATAACGTGACCAGATAGAATTCGTCCGCCAGTTCATCATCGGTTCTCCCCGCTTTTAACTGACTCGTCAGTCGCCCGGTGGGCGAAACAATCTTCTCATGCAATGCGGTGCTATTTGCGAGATGCAAGGCCTGCGAAAGATCTGGAGCCGAACTTCGTGAACAGTCGCAGGGGCTGTTTCTTGCGGGCTTGCCGAAGGTTGTCAGGAAGAGTGACGCGATCGAAGGATCAGGCAGCGAAATCGCTCGTGAACCGACAGGCTGTCCCGCAAACGCTTCCGTGGTTCCTGCCACCTGATTGATCGCGTCGAGCAGAACTTCGGCCGACAGACGACGCGGAACTCGATGGGTCAGCAGCATTCCGTCCGTGTCTCGATGGGGACGCAGCTCCGGTGCCAGTTGATAGACACGAGAATTGCAGATGAATCGCAGCAGGTGCTTCACATCGAATTGGTGGTCGGCCAGTTCTTTTGCGAGAGCGTCCAGAAGTTGTGGCATTACCGCCGGATTGGTGGCTCGCAGATCGTCGACTGGTTCGACCAGTCCCTGCCCTAACAGCGCTGCCCATGTCCGGTTCGCAAAATTCCGCGCGAAGAACGGATTGTCACGATGCGTGATCCAGTCTGCCAGTTGCTGACGAGGGTCAGTTGAATCTGTTGTCGCCGTCGTCGCCACCACAGTTGTCGCCGACAGAACTTTGGGAGCAACCGCCATCTGCGGCTTTCGGTTTGGATTCTCCATCGCGACAGGACGAATGCTTTTCGGGCCACCAAACCTCGCCCCCTGTGCCCCGCTGTCTTTCATTTCCAGTTTGGAAAAGTACGCTGCCAGACCGTAATAGTCCTGCTGACTCCAGACCTCATTCGGATGGTGATGACACTTCGTGCATTGAAGACGCACTCCCAGAAAGACTTGCGATGTCGTTTCTGCCAGATCCTCGACCTTTTCGTCGATGAAGTAATACGCAACCGGCCCGTTGGTAAACAGATTCCCTTTGGCGGTGAGTAATTCCCGAGTCAGCTTGTCCAGCGGCTTGTTTTCTCGAACAGACTGCCGAATCCAGCCGTTAAAACTCGCGAGACCCTTTTCGCCCAGGTAACGTCGATGAACTCGCAGGAGATCTCCCCAGCGCAACGACCAATAGTCCACATATTCAGCTCTTTCAAGCAGCAAATCGATCAATCGGCCGCGCTTGTCGGCTCGCGGATCATCGAGAAACGTTCGGACTTCAGAGACAGTTGGTAATGTCCCGATCAGGTCCAGAAAGACGCGACGAACAAATGTCGCGTCATCAGCCAGCGGCGCTGGAACGACTCCCAATCGTTTCCATTCATCAACAACGAGCTGGTCAATGGAGTTGGCAACGGGAAACTCGAACTCCGTCCTGGCAGAAAACGGGATAGAAACACTGATCGAAGCGACCTGTCCCAGGTAGCGGACCGAGGCCGAAGTCTTGCCGGGTCGCTGCGCGGTCACGACACCTGAACGCGAGACATCTGCAAGGGACTTATCTCGCACATCATATAAGGCCCATGCGGTAACATCTCGGGATGTTCCATCTGCAAACGCCGCCGTCACTGTAATCGGGCGGTGTTGAACCGTCCTATCATCCGATTCTCGCGAAACCGTGTCAAACGTTATTTCGCTTGGCTCAACCGTTAGTCGTAATCCCGTTAGATCGTCTGGTTTTGGTGCCGGTGCTCCATCCGCAATCCACTGTCGCAGAATCGTGGCAACTTCGGAATCATGGGTGATTCGACGCCCTCCACCGTGCGGGACTGTTCCTGTCGGCTTGAGCAACAACAGACTTTGCTGTGGCGCCGCCACCGTCACCCGCCGACCTCGCGATCCCTTTGTCAGGACTTCGTGATCAAACGCAGCATCAAACCCGAGCAACGAAAGTTGCAGGCCTCCCCTGCCCTGAAACGATCCGTGACAGACCCCGGCATTACATCCAGCTCGAGTCAGCGCCGGAACAACGTCTCGGGAAAAACTGATCGAAGATGCTTGCGGGATGGTGGTCGAAAGCGGTCCCATCGTTGGATCGAGGGACTCGGCTCGACACCACTCCCCTGCCCCGACAAATATTCCTGTCAAAAGCAGAATCAGGAAACATCGTCTCGACATGTCTAAATTCCCGCCATGGGTCATGATTGCGCAGGACGAATCCTACCATGATTGGGAACGACAGTCATCGACAATCGTTGATTTGTCGGCAGGAAATCTACAAGGTAATCATTCATTTGAGCCCGAGTGACCTGTTCGAATTGTTCCCGGAGTGTGGGCCAACAATCGGGGGCCAAACTTGCAACGGCTGTCTTCACGCAGATGGATGAAAACCATTTTGATGAGTCTTCCAAAGTAGTTCCCCCGCACCTCGGGGTGCATACGTAGGGGAGGAACTCTGGTAAATGATTGGGCATGTCCGCGGGCACGTCGGCCGATTTGACATTGATACCGACATGGTATTCCTCAAGAAGCCCAACGGCCCAACGGGCCAGTAGTTCACCCAGCCAGGGCCATTCGGCCCTGGAATTGCCCCCACCAAAATCTTCATGAGGCCTGAAGGGCCGGTCGTTCCTTTTGACGAGTCTCAAGACCAGAGGAATGTTCGGCCCTTCAGGCCTCAGGTCCTGTTATTACATCGATTTCCAGGGCCGCAGGGCCCTGGCTGGG
>CAIWEX010001016.1 GCA_903911795.1 uncultured Schlesneria sp. | reverse complement strand
GCAGCAGAGTCAGCGCCTTGGCAGCCAGCAGCGAGATTTCATCTTCGTTGCGAGCCAGTTCTACTGACCGATTGCGATGCCGATCGGTGCGTTTGTCTGCTGGCACAGTATGAATTGCCAATGTTCCGAGATTGACGGCTTCCTGGCGCTGGAGCATGTCCCGGAAGCGGGCTTCCAGTGCTGCCAGCACCATCGCTCGTTCTTCTTCGCGAAGTTGACGCAGAATCTCTTCGAGTTTTTCCTTGGCCTTCTGCAGATCTGCGAGAGCTTTGTCCTGACTGTCCGACGCCTTGTTGTTCTGCTTCTTTTTCAACTCTTCAATGGCGCGGTCCATCTGCTTCTTGGCCTTTTCGATTTCCTCGCGGCCAGGCGTCTTATCGGACTTTTGATCGTCGCTCTGCTGATCCTGTTTCTGGTCGGGGCTGTCCTGATCGGGTTGATCAGGCTGTTCACCTTCCTGTGGCTTCCCTTGTTGAGGTTTTCCGGATTGCGGCTTACCCGATTTTGGCTTGCCTGACTTCGGGTCAGACGGTTTGGATTCCTTGGGGTCGCCAGGCTTGGAATCTTTCGGATCCCCCGGCTTGGAATCTTCCGGTTTCTTTTCTTTCGGGTCGCCTTGCTTAGGATCACCTTTTTTCGGGTCGCCCGGTTTTGGATCCCCTGGTTTCCCTTCTTTGGGATCACCGTCCTTGGGGTCACCCGGCTTTGATTCGCCCTGCTTAGCATCTTTCGGGTCAGCAGGCTTCCCGTTTTTCCCCTCTTTCGGATCCCCCGGTTTCGCTTCTTTTCCGTCAGAGTCCTTGGGGTCTGAGCCGTCCTGGGGATCTTTTTTATCCCCATCCTTGGAATCGCCCTCTTTCGGTTCAGGCTTCTTGTCAGCACCGTCGTTCTTGCCTGACTTCTGCTTGTCGGCGTTCTTCTTCGCGTCCTGGCCTTCGATCTTATCTACGAGCTTCTGGGTGCCGTCTGCCACCTGCTTTTGATCACGTTCCAGATCCTTGGGATCTCCTCCGCGTTCGGTCGTAATGCGAGCGTCTGTCTGCTTCGAGATCAGTCGATCCACATCCTTGATCAGATCCTTGATGCGGGCACGTTCCTTTTCGATCTCATCGCGCCGATCTTCGCTCATCAGCAGTTCGAGAACTGCCTGCATGTGGGCAATGACTTCTTCCTCGCGTTCAATCGCATCGCCAAGGCGATCGTCCTTCAGCGTGGCGGCAATGCGCTTGAGCTGCTCCTGAACCTGCCCTTCCTGACTCTTCCCAAACGCCCGATTCAGCAATTCGGCACGCTGAGGATCAGACTTTTTCAGATACTCCGAAAGCTGGTTCAACGTATCTTCGAACCGCTTGTACCGGATCGTGAGCGCATCTTGCGATGCGGCAAGGGGTGGGGCGTCTGCTGCCGGAGTGCCGGCTGGCTTTTCTTGGGCTAGCTTCTCTGGACCTTGCTTTGCCGCAGCGGGAGCCACCGTTGGAGTGGTGGCGGGTGCTGCAGCGGCAGGAGGTTTCGGCGAATCCTGGCCAACGCTTTCGGGCAGGCTAATGGCCGTCAGCCCGACTACGACACACAGACTGAACAGTCCCCGGAACAGCGCGACCGCAGATTTCATCGCTCGACCTCCAAGATTACAGGATCTGTACAGTATATCCTCGACCGTGCATTATGAAATCCGAAACCGGAAAACCTTGAATTTGGCAACTATTCCAGCAGCCCCTTGATGGCGTTCTCTTTTCGTTTCCGTTTTGTCTCTTCCAACAGGTCCTGCTGAGCCTTGATGTTGGACTTCAATTGTTCCACAACCTCATGGAATTTCGCGAGTTCCCGCATTTCGGACAGAATCTGTTCCATCGTCTTGATCATCGAATCCAATGCATCTGCGGCACTGTCCATGGGACCTGTCGGGTCCGTATTCTTTTCGAGGGCCAGCTTGAACAGTCCCAATGCCGCGTCGGTTGTTGGATATCCCCCCTGGTTCACCTTTCTCAATGGCGCGATAATTCGGTCATCCAGACGTTCGAGCATCAGAGGCGTGTCTGCTGCGTTGTTGACCAATTCCTCGCGGATGTCGACAAACGACGATTCGACCCCGGACGTTTCCACGGCATTCTTCCGAATCGTGTGCAAAGTCCGGTCCGCACAGGCCGCCAACCCCTGGTTGATAGCGACCAATAGTTCGGCATCGGGGCCAGTCCCCCCTTTTTTCAGTTTCGCGGCTTCGTCGGCCTTGGTCCGCTGAACCTTAATCTCGTCTCGTGACTGCTTTAATTCTGTGATGATCTGCTCAAACCGCTTGCGAATATTGATTTCGCGAGCGTACAGGTTCGATAGCAATTCCTCTTCTGAAATGATCGTGAAGACGTACTTCATTCCTAGGGCCTGATGTGCAGGTCCGGTTGGTTCAGGCTTCGTCTCTTCGCCCTCCGCCGCCGGTTTGCTTGCCACAGGAGTCGCGACTGGACGAATGTCGGTGACGGTACACCCATCGGTGGCCGAAACTGTCAGTGACAAACGCTTTCCGATCGAAAGGTCGAGCGGCAGAACATCGAACCGCTCAAACTTTTCAGCCTCGGTTCGGCTCAGTTCGAATTCCCGTCGATTCCCCGTGGGTGGGGACTGAAAGCTGCGCGGCAGCCAGGTCTGCGAGTCGTCAACGCGATATTCAAAACGGGATGCGACGACCCCATAATCGTCCTGTAATGTCCCCGCCACCGGAATTCTCGCCTTACGGGTGATCGACGAACCAATGCCTCTCAATTGCGTTGTGACAACAGGTGGCTGATCGACAATCCCGTTGATGGTGAATCGGGTTGGTGCAATTCCACTGATCCCGTCAGCGTCTTCCAGAATAATCCGGATCGCCGAATCTGGCGGAAGCGGCAGCGGAAAAACGAGTGGCGTTTTGCTTTCGGCTGCGTCACGCACGACCTTTGGCAATCGGGCGGCGCCATCGGGTGAAAGGATAAACGGAAGCGCAATCACATCGTTTTGACTCGACCATGCGGCTTCGGCGACCTTGTCCGGGAGCGGAACGACAATCTCGGGCTTGCCATCATGAGATTTCAGGCGAATCACGGAAGAATTGGATTTCCCTGCGGAATGCAATTCGATCTCCCATCTCTCCAGACCCGCATCCCCTTCCATCCGAAGATGTTGCAACGATTTATTGGCCGCAATGTCCAGTACAAAATCAGTCGCCAGTGGGAGGGAAATCTGAGCACCGTCCACTTGCTGACGAGTGCGAACGACTTCCCCACCCTTTCGCTGATTCAGACCGGTGTATTCAGGAAACAGGCAGTGCAGCGCGATGTGCTGGATATCGGGTGGTTGAACGACTTGAACGCGATACGCCGTCGGATTCGTGAAGTCGCCTCCTGTCACCCACAGATCGGCATCGTCCAGCAGACCAGGAAGCGTATGCCGGAATGGTTCGTCGCCGACTCGCGTCAGCAGCACGCGTATTGTTCCACGTCCATTCGCCAGACGAGCATCAAGTCGAACTTGAGTCGGGGTCTTTTTCCCTTCGAGGACATCGACTTGAATTGTCAGGTCCGTCCCTTTGGCGTGCTTGAACCTGCCATCAACAAACTCACGAATCCGGTCCCCGGGCTGCGTGACAACTCGGACGATCAGTTCCGTTTCGCGTGGCCAGTAGCCGTCCCGCAAATTCAAGTAACCGGCAATCCATCGCTCCATCGCGGCACTATTTGTCACCGCCAGGCCAAGGATTGAAGCGACCAGCACAGATGCAATCAAAACGGCTCGACGGATCGGTCGCTTGTCAAAAACGCCACTCAGATCCAGCGAGCTGGCTGCACGAGCCGCATCAGTGATCGTCTGACGTAGCATCGCAGCGGTGATCGGACTCGAATCGGGTTCCGCTCCATCTGCCGCTTCCACAGCCGTGATCAAACGGTCATCAAGTTCCGGAAAACGACGTTCCAGAACGAGCGCCAAGGCTTTTGAACGGAGCGATCGAAGCAGTCGCAGAGCGACCCAGGCAACCAGGCCAAACGCCAGCGCCCCGATTCCAAGGACCAGAAACGTCGCCCGGAACCAGCGAGGCAGTTCCAGTCGGCTGAGTTGGAAGTAGCACCAGTCAATCAGGAAACTTCCCCAGAACAACGCCCCCAGCAGGACCACGACCAATGCGAGTCCCTCGAACAGCACGTACTGTCTGATCCGGGACTTTAGCCGGTTCAAAACATCGATTGCTTCAGTAGGGAGGGAATTGTTCATGGAAAAAGGCACCAAACCTGTTATGCAAGTTTCAAAAGTTTGCGGGTCAGCCATTCCACGGACAATAAACCGACCAGTAAATACATGACCCAATCTCGGTCCCACAAGGTTCTGAGACGTTCTGGAATATAAAACTGTTCCCCGCGATTGGGCAATAACGCCGGAATTTCTGCGGCGGCTTTTTCGAGCGGTAAATACTGCCCCCCCGTATCGCGAGCCAGTTCCGTCAGCAACCGGACATTCTGACGAATGTCTTCATCTTCGAGCTTGGGTGTCGTCACGACAACTTCCGCATTCAGGCGTTCACGCGAATCGGGAAGTTGCAATTCCAGTTTGTACGTTCCCGGCAGACTCGCCCGAAAATCGCCGACATATTCACCCGGTTGCGCCGGTTCACGTCGAAGCTGGCGGATCGGATTGAGAGGTCGACCTGTCGGGTCAAACAGTTCAAACGGAATGTTTTCGACTTCCAACGGTGCAAACTGAGCATCGAGCAGCCTTGCGAAGACTCGGACCGTCTGGCCAAGTGTGACCTTTTCACTTTCAGGTCGCAGTGACCCTCGCTTGACACCTTTCTTCGTTCGTCCTTGAGCGATCTCGCGAATCAACTTGATCCAGAACCGGTCGTAGTCGGCATCGCCCACTGACCGCAATCGCCACATTTCCGGACTTCCCAGATAAAACGACTGGCCGCGTCCGACATTTTGCGACGCCATCAGAATGGGAGGTTCTGTGGCAGCGCGCGGGTCTGAATAGCGGGCATAGATGCGGGCCGCTGCCTTGTGACCACCCGTCGGGTAGGCTCGATAGAAGCCAGAGAATTCCTTCCAGCGAGCGGCTGACGTTGCCGGGTCATCGGTCAATCGCAGGAAGCCTGCCCCCTGCCCTTCCGTCGTAAATGCGATCGGCCATGGCTGACTGGAGTCCTGATCGAATCTTGCTGCTGTAAAGAACGAACTGAGAATCACCGGATACAGATTTCGCAGCGGTTTCAGTTCATCATCGACTTCATCCAGGCCCCCGGTTGCCAATTGCTGGGTGTTCACGTCACCTGCAACTAGGATCAACCCGCCCGACTCGTCCGCGACCCAGTCATACAGCAGGGGAATCGCGGCCGATGGAATCGCTTTCCAGTCGGGATCGAAGGCGATCACGGCATCGTAGTCGTAAAGCTGCTCGCGAGTTTCTGGGAACGTGAGCAACAATTTGTCGGATTCCTGGCTGGTTCCCGGTGCCCCCGATTGCAGCACGACATCGACATCGAACGACTTGTGGCGGAAGAGCAGGTTTCGCACGAATTGATAGTCGCGCATCGGACCACCTGCGACCAGCAACACCTTCGTCGGACGATCAAACACCTTGACCGATGGCGTTTGAACATTGTCCTGGACATTAAATTCAGCAACGCGAACAACAGGCGTTGCCCGAATCGTATAAGTTGTCTTGCCCGCCAGCGTAGGCGTCCGAGGAAAGCTGACTTCGGCGCGAACGCCGTCTTCAAGCAGTGTGATCGTTTTCTTTTCGATCAGCGTCGGTTCGCCCTCTTCTCCTTCACCCAGCGCCAGCAGTTCGACTTCCGCCTCTTTCCCCGCCAGTCCCTGACCCTGCAAAAACACCTTGATTTCATAGGGATCATTGATGGCAACGTCGGTCGGGGCGGCCACTTCAGCGATGGCGAGGTTAACGGGTTGCTGCGTGGTTCCCGTTCCGGCTGTGATCAGGCGAGTTCGAGTGGCGACAGCGCGATCATGAGCTGTAATCGTATCGACGCCCGCATTCGAACCACCGTCCGAAATAATTACGATCCCTGACAACGTCCGGCCCGCAGCCTGACGAATCAGTTCGGCCAGACTTTCTCCCAATCGCGTTTCGACGCCACGCGGACGCAGAGTTTCGTCCCAGTCAATTGGCGTTTCCCTTGCTTTTTGTGTTTGAGCCAAGTCTCCCTTTTTATCCGATTTGTCAGGCGATTCCTGAATCATCGGATAGACACGATGAGGGCCATCCAGACGCGCATCAAACGTGAAAATGCTGACTTCGTGCTGCTTGCGCAGTTGTTCAATCAAGGGTGAGCTAGCCAACAGTTGCTTGACCGCTTCCGCTCGCGACGGACCTTTATCGGCCGGTGACGCATCGCTTCCGGGAGCTTCAGCCGGATGCCGCATGGAGAGAGACGTATCCACAACGACTGCGACTCGCGACGGCCGGAATGCTTGCTTCTGGGTTCTGTCTGATGGATTCAGAGCGATCAGCAGCAGGATGGCCAGAACCGACAGACGCAAGGCGGTCAGCCAGGCCTTCCACCATGCAGAGAGTTCGTGAGTATCGCGCAGATACAACCAGACGACCCACAGGAAGACCAGCAGGCTTCCTCCCAGCAGGATGATCCAGCCGAAGGCGGATTGTGGCAGATCGATTTCGCGCGAGGTGAGCGTGGCCGTGGCATCGGCTGCCAAAAACAGCAGTGGTGAAAGATCGCTCGGGTTCATGCAGTTGTTGTAGTTCGTCGGGCAGCCTCGCCCCGGCGGCCGCGTGCCGCCGGTTGGGCTGCTGTTGTGGTACGGTGGTAACTCAGCCGATAGGCCAATGCCTGTTCAGCGATCATCAGGGACAGAAGGATCCAAAGCAACCATTGGCGGATTTCGGATCCCGCTTCTTTCCCCTGAACCCAGTCGAGCTGCCCAAACTCCTGAATCGTTACTTTGTCATTTCCATTCAGTCGCTTTCGGATCTCCGAAGTTGCGGCGAGTTTCAAATCACTTTCGCGCGGTGACACGTTAAACGTCATCAATCGCTCTTCCGCAACCTGGTTCTGTCCCTTCAACCGAATCGTGTAGATTCCGGGGTCATCAGTTTCGCTGAACGAGGTCACCAGTTTCATCGGAGCTGGCTTTGACGTGGCAGGTGCTGTTGCGACGACCTGCTCTGGAGCCGCCTGCAAGCGTGTTATCCGTTCCCCTTCCCGGCCGGGCGATACAATCTCCACGGTGTCCGTATAGTCGGCAGGATTGAGTGACAATTGAATCGCTTCGCCGACCTGCCGCGTTTCCGGACTCCGGTCTGATCGAGCGATTCGTTTGACCAGTTCCAGTTGCATGACGACGTAACTGTAATCGGTCGGCCAGTTGTTCCATTCCGGCGAGGCAGTGGTCAGGAGCGTGACGACCTGACCGTTTCCGAACTTGTGCTCCAGCACCAGCGGATCACCACTGCGCAGCGTCGCCAGCGTTCGAACGCGATCCTTGCGAACCTGGTCATCCTTCACCCACTCTTTCGTCGCGGGGAAGTATTTTTCGATGCGAATCGGTTGCAGATACGTCGGATCAAGTGCGAACAGTCGGAAGATCGGATGATCAACGACCTGCAGGTCGGTCCCCGGATTTGTCGGGTCTGCGAAGAGTTCTCGAGTTGAAGTTTCCAGCGGTACAGGAAACAGTCCCTGACCATCTCGATACAGCATCTCTGTGTAATGGGCGGGCCGCAGCGAATCGCCGACGAACCAGGCCAATCCTCCCCCGGCAGTCACATAGCGTTCCAAAGCATCCAGTCCGTCGGGCGGGATCTCGGGGACATTCAGCATGTAGATGGCTCGGAAGCCATCGAGTGGTCGACGACGCAGATACTCGACGTTTTCGATCACTGGTGCGAACCCCGTACTCTTCGGGTCGGCAGCCAGTGCTTCCGAGACGTACGATCCATCCTCACCCCCCGGATTTCCGTCGATGATCAGGATTGGCACGGCTTTCGGGACATCCACAGCGAGGAATCGTGAGTTGTCTTCAACCAGTGAGTCAGCATCGATGCTGACTCGCAGCTTATGTCTTCCCGAAGTGGTCAGACGGACGTCAGCCTCATGGGTCACTTCTGTCTGTGGATCAATCTTTTCGAAGACAATGCTGGCCGGAACTTTTTCGTCATTGTCAAAAATTGCCAGTCGGACGTCGGTGGCGACCTGTGGCCCTGAATTCTTGACGCCGATCTTCAATCGCAGTGGAACATCGGCAGCGGCGACCTGGATATCGCCCGACAAAATGGAGACTGCCAGGTTCGAATGCTGCTCAGGTACTGTTCGTACGAGATTGACAGAGACACCCGCAGAAGTCAGTTCTTCGATCGCGGCTGAAATCGCTTTCTGGTCCTGCCAGTCGCGCTCGCGGAAGTCCGAAATCACATGCAGGTGCTGGATCGTTCCCCGCTCTTCGGCCAGCAGCTTGCGAACGGCCTGCAATCCTGCCACCAGATCGAGCGAACGATGCGTGCAGGGGAACGCCTGCTGATCCAGCTTTGTCGAGAGTTCGGTAACGAAGTCTTCATTCACTTCGCGTTCGGAAAGGATGGGTTGGTCAGGCCGGGACAGCCTGAGCAGTGTCAGCTTTTGAGTATTCGGCTGTTCCGCCCCACCAGCAGCGAGTCGATTGACGATCTTCAGAGATTCTGCGAATGAACTGGTTTCGCCCCAGCGGTCTCGCATGGAGAGGCTGTCGTCCAGCAGCACCACATGGTGGGAACGTGCTCCACGGAAAACCGAAATCTGCGAGGGATCAAGGATCAGTCGCGAGATCAGCAGGACGATTGCTGCAACGATCAGGATTCGAAGCAGCAGAAGCAGCAGTTGTTCGAGAAGCAGTCGCCGTCGATTCCGTTGCTGACTGGCGAGCAGGAATTCCATCGCAGCAAACCGAACTCGCTTGTAGCGCATGCGGTTGATGAGATGGATGATGATCGGAGCGGCGATCAGGCACGCGCCGCCGGCGACGAACGTCGGATTGAAAAAATGATTAGCGAGCCAGGCGTTCATAGGGATTTCTGTCGCTGTGCCGCGGTCAGTTCGTTCGTGATCTGGTTTGTCAGTCGACTCTTCAAAAAAGCAAAGGACGGGCCACCCGAGGGTTCCGGCAACCTCGATTTCGTATTTGTAACCAGACCGGAAGCGGAATGCACGTTTCAACATCGAATTCTCACCGCGTGTCGCGGCATTCCTGGACACTTGAATTGGATGCCCGGGGTTGGAGTGAGGGCTTGCGGAAGAAGCCTTGGGGTCTCGCCATGCCCCGCCAATCGAATGAAACGCCTTGAGCTTTGTGAACGCGTTTGTGTGGTAACGATTCGAGATTCTGCAGTTTCAGAAGCCATCAAGGCCGAAGAGTCAGTCAACTTGACTCGCAGTCGCTGGCGGTTCAGATTGTTGGAGCATTCGTGAACGCTTTGGTTCATTGTGACTGGGTGACTTGGCACATTCGGATGGGAAACTCTGGAAAACCAAAACATGAGATACTTCTGTTTCGCGATGTTGCTTTGCATTCCCGCTGTTGCGGCCGCCGACATCAACGTGAGCGACTTGATGGCGGGCATTACTGGTCGCTTGAGTCAACCTCTAGGTCGCCGCATCGTCATCGAAGGTGATTCACCAGATCAAGTCCTGGTTGCCGACAATTCGCTGGGAGTATCATCGATCGATGGCAAGGCCCTGAAGCAGCGGGTCTATATCGAGATTCGAGGCAAGATCAGGATCGAAAAAAAGAAGCACTATCGTTTTGAGGGCTACGAATCCGGGGAGTTCAACGGCCCACCCGTTTGGCTCGAACCCGATGCGCAGCAGAACTTCCAATTCTACAGTTTTTTCGTCGTGACCAAGGTGCTTGAACCCAAGCCCAAATGAGTACCCGATTCACTTGACTCTCGCGATGTGGTTCAGCAAGAAGCAGGGAATCGCTGATCGAACCGCCCCGTGTGACCTATTTCATTTCAGGAACCTGACTCGTGACTTCTTCCACCTCCGTGTCCGACATTCAGAATTTGATCGAAGCGTATGCCAAGGGCCCCGCGGAACTGAGGCAGTCCGTGGCTGGACTGACGGCAGAACAAGTGCGGACTGCGGCGTCGCCCGGAAAATGGAGCCCGCTTGAGGTCGTCTGCCATATTGCCGACTTTGAGCTGGTCTATGCCGATCGAATGAAACGCGTCGTTGCAGAAGATCAACCGACATTGTTTGGAGGCGACCCCGATCAGTTCGCCGCGAGACTGTCATATCTACAACGAGATCTCGAAGAAGAACTGGCAATGATCGATGCCGTGCGACGTCACGTCACGCGTTACCTGAAAACGCTGGATGCAGCCGCGTTTTCACGTGTGGGCGTCCACAGCGACGATGGCCCGCTGACTCTGGCAACGCTGCTGAAGAGGATTGCAGGCCACATTCCTCATCATGCAGAGTTCATTCGACAAAAGAGAACCGCGCTGGGGGCTGGTTCCGTGTGATGCGGCGAGGGCAGAAAACAAATCAATAGCCCCCTGAGGCTTTGCAAGGGCGTGGTTAATCCAGAGGGCAAAATACAATCGCCGCCCCAGTTCCATGTCGACATGTCCACGCGATGATTCGTCCTGAAAAGCACTTGCACGTTTACCAAATGGAATCGTCACGATGTCTGCACCTCTGACACGCTCCGAGCAATTCACACATGACCTTTGCACGAATTCTTTCCTGTCGCTTTGGTGTTACAACAACCCGCTCGCCAAGAAGGGTAACGAACTTTGCGATGTCCTCGTCGTGTGTGATCCAGATATCGTCGTATTCAGCGTGAAGGAAATATCGCTCGGCGACCCGGACGACCAAGTCCAACACGAACGCTGGCAGCGCAAGGCAGTTGATGCCTCGGTGAGGCAACTATACGGTGCCTCGAAATGGCTCACATCTGCAACTCATGTCGTTCGAGCCGATGGAACGCAGGGTATCGCACTGCCACCAAACGCAACCCGCCGCATCTATCGGATCGCAGTAGCTTTCGGCAGTCGTGGAGAATGCTCGATTCGTTCTGGTGACTTTGGAAACGGGCATGTTCATGTGTTCACAGAGCAAGCGCTCCTCGACATCTTAACTGAGTTGGACACGATCGCTGATTTTGTTCATTACCTGTCTGCGAAAGAGTCATTTCTCGCAAAATGCGGGGTGGTGATGAACGGAACTGAGGCGGATTTGTTGGGGGTTTACATCCACGCTGGTCGCACATTTCCTGAAAAAGCAGACTTCATGGTCCTCGACAGCGGAATATGGGACGAACTTCGTTCAAAATCCGAATTCAAAGCTCGAAAAATCGCCGACGCCGAAAGCTACAAATGGGACAATCTGATTGAAGTTCTCGCTGGAAACGAAGGGCATGACAACTCTGAATTTGGACTCGATCATACGCAGCGTGAGCTTGTAGTTCGTGGCATGGCTCGCGAAAACCGATTCTGTAGACGATTGCTTTCGAACGGTTTCGTTGATTTTCTCCGCGACGCCAAGGCCGGCAAGACGCGATCACGTATGATGCAGTCTCCATCCAAGTGCCTTTATGTTTTAGCCTACTTCGCGAAAGGTGAGCAACGCGAACTTCGATTGCACGAACTCTATGCGCGTTGCCTTATCGCTCGGTACAAAATTGCAGACGCATCGGACGTTGTTATTGGCATTGCCTTCAACGAATTTGATCCCGCCATCGGTTCCGCGACGGATGTGATTTACTTGCAAGTTGACACAAGCAACAACGATTGGATGTTGGAAGCACAACAACTCGAGAACGAGTGTGGTTATTTCAAAGGCCGTCTAACGCAGCGAGTTCCTGTCGATGAATTCCCCGTTTAGTATGGCTTACCTGTGGGAAGTGCTGCCTACCAATCATGGTTTGGCATCGAAGACGCAGCGCAATCTGGCCTCTTGGTCATTCAAGAGTGTGCCGACCACGAGGAGTAAACGGATTTGTTCCGTCAGCGATTACGAATTGACTTTGTCGTCGGCCCACAAAAAATGAGGACATCCTTTGCCTAAACTTGCATTGTTGCTCGGTGTTACCGGTTCGGGTAAGTCGCACGTTTCTGAAAGGCTGAAACCATCTCCGCAAATCTTGACTGTTGATTTAATTCGCACGGACGCAATCCGCTTTCTCTGCACAGCCTCAGAACTGGAAAAGCACAACATTTATCGCTGGCCGATTTGGGACGAGCTATTGAAGCGGCCAGATGTGCACGACGGAATCTGCCATGGTATTGAGAAACGCTGCCCCGGCTTTGACCCAAACAAGGCCACGATTGCTGAGGGTGAAATGCTGGCGCATGCGGAATTTCTGCAAACATTTTTGCAGTCCCTTAAACAAATGCAACTATTACCTGATCCAATGGTAACATTCTGGCTTGACCCTGAGCCGCAAATCGTTCGTCGGAATGTAATCCACCGTGGCCGGGAGGGTCAAAAGAATTACTTGATGAAGGACGCCATTGATTCGGTAAAATGGTATCGTGGCCACACCCAAAAGCTGGAATGCAAACGCATCACTGAAGCGGCAGATGCGATTTCTCAGATTGATGCGTTCTTTGCGTCCTGACGACTTGTTTATCAACCGACACGGCATTGACGAACGACGGCCATCGAGGCATTTCCTTCCTTGAGCTGATTTTTAGATAGAAGCAGTACCCTGAATGACTGACTGGGCATGACTCGTTTCAACGAAATACTGCTAACTCCAGGCCCCCAGTGTGATCGTCAGCACCTTGGCGCCCTTAGGAAGCGGATCATATTTCGCGGGGACTTCCGGCTGTCCTGGGGGAGCGGGAGGAACGGGGCCGGCGTTTTCGTCATAGGCAAAGCCATATGCCTGGCCCATGACCGTTCCGCGAGCACACTTCACAGAGTTCTTGGCCTGAATGAAGATCGGGATCTGTTCTTTGTCGACGATCACTGTCGCTGTGTGCATGAAAAGCGAGAACAGATTTTGAGTTGTTCCCTTAGGATACCAGTGGGCCTGCGTGCCCCAGTACTCTGACGTACGCCCGTCCACTCCGGCCATGGGTGCCGCATTGGCGATCCCTCGATTCAGCGCACTGACAATCTGGTTTTGCAGATTCAACACAACGGCTGACTGATCGGCGGTATAGCCTTCTGCATATGCGAAGACTCCCGCATTGGCAAACACCATGGCTCCACTGGTCATGAACAGACTTGGAATCTTCGAAAAGCCATACTGAGACGGAGCGGGTTTGCCAGTCTGTGTTCCGTTGATCACGACACCCGTAATTTGTTTTTTTGAATCCCGAGTGATTGATTTCACCGTGGTGGAGGTTGGATCGACCCCGGCCCCCGAAACGTAAATGCCGACCACGATGTTAGTCTCGGCGGGTAGCGCGGTATCAAACGTCAGCGTGGTGTCGTTCAACTGCCCGGAAATCGCCGTTTGTACCCCGCTCTTTCCGAATGTGAGCGTGCAAAGGCCAAGCGGACTGAAGATCTTCAAGTCTGTTCCAGTTTTTCTTCCTTTGAATTGCATTGCCAGATGAGTCAGCCCATTTGTCGTCGGCAGACGCTGCTCGCCAATGGACGCCACCGTATAGACATCTGCGGCGATATTTCCCTTCGCGACACCTTGAATACTGAGGTTGCGGTTCGCGAACAGCGATTTGAGTTCAGCATCAAAATACGTGTTTAACGGGCTCTTCAGGTTGGTCTGTTCGTTGGTCGCACTGGTCTCTGTGAGATAGATTCCGGGATTCAGCAACCCTCCGCTGTTTTCGCTGTACTGCAAATCAAGAAACGGCTGAGCCTCGGAACCGAGCGAATTCATAAAGGGCTTGTAAGCGTCGAAAATAGCCTTGCGATGCACCCCTGCCGTCAGTGGTTGACCGACAGCACCCAGGGAATCATTCAGAGTAAGATTCACTGGAAAGGTCAGCCCATCGACCGTTTGCAGGTCGATGACGGCACCGTACTGGAGATCGACGATGGTAAACTCAGCAAACGTATAGGGAGGGACCTCGGTATTTGGCGGGTTCTTGACATTGATTACGGAACTGCCGCCTCCGGCATATTTCACGACTGGAGCAGCCGGGAAGCTGGCGTTGTTTGCGACAAAGAAATAAATCCTCGCGCCATCAATCGGGTTTGGAAACGGCTGCGTGGAAGGGTTCGGGGGGGGAGTCACATCGACGCTGATCTGATCGATGTCAACTCCAAGCCTGTAAACAGGCAACGTCCCGGTCTCATTCGGCATCGCGACAAACGTCGCCGTTTTTGTCCCCGCTGCGACGTTTAACATCTTTTTTGATGTCGGAGAAAAGCCAAGGACATAAATCGTGTAATCCTGAGCCTTTAATCCGGTCTGATTGCGTAGTGGAATCAAAATTGTTTGAGCTGAGGTTGAGTCCATATGATGTCTTTCAAAGTGTATTGATCAAAACGATTGGAAAATGTGGCGTGAGAGTTGTAACGCATCGGTAGTATCGGTGATTTTCGCGGACATACTTACTGCTCGTAGTATAACCGCGGACGCGTGATCGTCGAGACTCACGCCGGGTCAGAAACTGCGCTGAGCACCGCTCATTGCCACACGTCGTTGCCGACAACATTGCAGAATTTGGTCAAGAAGCACATTGTTTCAGACCAGTGACGTTAAACGGTAATTGCGAGACAGGTTGAAAACCTGTGCTTCGATATGGAATGAGCCCCGGAGGTTCGGTGATGCAGATTTGGATTGATGGCGATGCTTGTCCCGTAGAAATTAAGGAACTGCTGTATCGGGCGGCTGTCCGTGTCAAAGTGAAGCTGACTCTGGTTGCCAATCAGACGATTCGAATTCCTCGATCTGAGTTCATTTCCCTGCTGACAGTTCCCTCGGGACTGAATGTTGCAGACAAGCAGATTGTGGAACTACTGAGCCCAGGCGACCTGGTGGTGACCGCGGATATCCCTCTGGCAGCGCATGTGGTGCAAAAGGGTGGGATCGCCATTGACCCTCGCGGGGACGTCTTTACCGAAGCAAACATCGGCGAACGAATCACCATGCGGAACCTGATGGATGAACTCCGTGGCAGCGATCTGGTGATGGGTGGTCCGGCCCCGTATGGCCCTAAAGACAAGCAGGCCTTTGCCAATCAACTCGATCGAATTCTGGCGAAACGCCCGAAGTAGCCATCCCGTCAATCACAACGCTTCCGAAACGCTTTTTAAATCAAGTTCGGATGGGCCGAACGATGTAGGGCAGAACGATAAAATCGAAGAGGGAGACCTACGGTCGGTGTTTCGGCGGGGTCGGGAGACCCGCGCCGAGCACGCCGTTGAGAATGAAGCCGTCTCCATCAAACCTCTGGCAGCACCCAGGGCTTGCGGTATTCAGGCCGAGTCCTCAAGGCATTCGCTTCCACATCGTTGATGAATGTTTCGGTTTTCGCATCAAAAGTCAGCTTGCGACCGACTCGACTGGCGACGTTGCCGATATGGCACAGCAGGCTGGAGGGATGGCCGACAGTCTCCAGATCTGCGTTGGGGCGTTTGCGGCTCTTAATGCAGTCGAGGAAGTTCTGGACATGTTCCGCTTCGTCATTCCCCCCTGCCCCTTCCGCCAGGACGGCGTTATTGGGGCCGTACGCTTTCCAGTTGGTGTTACCAATCACGATGTAACCCTTGTCGCCATAGACGGCGGCACCTTCGGATTCACCGAGGAAGCTGTAGGGAGCCCAGATTCGCATTTCGTACGTCAGCAGTTTGGGGGTTTCGCCGCCGTATTCATAGGTGACCTGCAGGCAGTCAGGCCATTCCTGCATGTCGTCGAAGTACCATTTCCCACCTCCTGTGGAGACGGTTGTCGGAAGCCCCAGGGGATCGTCGCCGTTCGCTTCCCCTGCGGCACTTAATGCCCACGCCGCCATATCCAGTCGATGAACGCCATCGTTGCCCAGATCACCTGTACCAAAATCATAGAACCAGCGCCACCGACCATGATAACGGTTCGGGTTGAACGGTTGCTTGGGAGCAGGGCCGAGCCACATGTCATAGTCGACTCCTTCCGGTGGCTCGCGATCCTTGGGAAAACCAATGCTCCCCTGCTTGCTGCTTTCCCAGGCACGTGCAACGAGTGAATTCCCGAGTGCCCCTGACTTCAGGAATTCGATGGCGCTACGCATCCGTTCGGTCGAGCGGGCTTGAGTCCCCATCTGGATCACTCGTCCGTGTTTGCGCATTGCTGCGACCATCCGTTGCCCTTCGACAATGTTGTGCCCATCCGGCTTTTCGACGTAGACGTCTTTTCCTGCCAGGCAGGCCAGAATCGTGGGGATCGCATGCCAGTGATCGGGCGTTCCTACCACGATCGCATCCAGGCTTTTGTCATCAATCAGCTTGCGAAAGTCACCAACCGTTTGAGGCTTTGTCCCCTGGTTCTTTTCGACGGCGGCAACCGCCGCACCAAACTTGCCGGGATCGATGTCGGCCAGCGCAACCACTTCGCAGTTCTTGTTACGAGAAAACGAATTCACAAGACTGAAGGCGCGGCCTCCGGTTCCGATACATCCCACGCGAATTCGTTCACTCGCGACAACCTTTCCCGGGACATCGGCTGCCAGAATGGATGCGGCACCTGCCACGCTGATGGCCGACGACGCCAGAAATTCACGACGCTGCATTTTTTAAACCCTCATTTTACCACGGGTAATGGATCGGAGCTTGTTGATATTCTGTCGGGTTGACGGTGCGAAAGGAAGTGACGGCAGTGCGGTAAATACTTCACATTCGACCGCACGACACCTTGCCGCGAGTTCTGTCCATCGTACGGCCTTCCATAG
>CAIWEX010001015.1 GCA_903911795.1 uncultured Schlesneria sp. | reverse complement strand
ATGGACGATCGCGACAGCGATCTAGATCCGACGATCCGGCACCCTGCGAACCTGGAAAAGATCGGTCACTTCAATCTGGCTGGAGCGCTGCATCCCGTCGTTCTGACGGAAGGTCGGATCATGTTCAGCTCGCTGGAGTCACAGGGAATTCGCAGCGAGATCCTCTGGGGAGTCTGGACCATTAATCCTGATGGAACGAACTGGGGGCCGCTGGTGAGTGCCTTCGATCCAGGGGGAGCACCGAATGGCTTTCATTTCCAGACACAATTGACGGATGGCTCGCCCGTCATCGAAGAGTACTACAACCAGAACAACAGTGGATTCGGAGCCTATCTGAAACTGCCACTTTCGCCCCCCGAGGGTTATGCGGCGTTTGGGCCCGGCTGGATGCGAGACCCCAGGGTCGCTCCGCTGCGATTCGGCCGCTTCGACAATGGACGCGGAAAGTGGTACCAGCTTCCCTTTACGCCTACCGGGGCCGTATCTCTGACACCGTTCGCCGACAACGGAGAAGGACCTGCCGACTATTCCGTTCCCGGCGATAAGAACTCGCCTCGCGTCGGCAAGTTTACTCATCCCTCAGGAGCCCCTGATAACCATCTGTTGACCATCTATTCGCCCGGACCTGTCAACCACCAGTACACATATCTGCCACAGGTTGATGGAGGCATTTATCTGTTGAAGAATGGGCGACCCGTTGACGAGCCCGCCGAATTGCGATTGATCAAGAATGACCCCAACTACAACGAAAGCTGGCCTCGTGCCGTTGTCCCGTACAAGCGGATCTACGGGATTGATGAACCTCGCACAATTCCTCGGCTGGCAAACGACGGAACGTTATCACCCCATCTACCGGCTGGGACGCCTTATGGCCTGATTGGATCGTCCAGCCTCTACAAGCGGGAGAGTTATCCAAATGGTGCGGTTCCCGAAGGAGCAGTGACGGCGACCTTCTCTGGCGGAAATGATCCCTGGCGAGGGCTTGATCCGTTCACAACGCACGGAAACGGAATGCCACTCAACTGGCATAATCAGGGGGCCGATGCTGGCCTCTATTCCAACGATGACATCCACGCCATTCGAATTCTGGTCCAGGAACCGACGACAGATCGCCATCGTGGTTTCAAACAAGGTCGCCAGTTCTTTAATTATGCCAGCGAACGACTGAGAATCCTTGGAGAAATCCCTGTCCGTAAGTTCAGTCAAAAAGGGCAGGCAACTTCTTCCGGACAACCAGTCGATCCTGACGGCAATCCTGACACAAGCTTTCTGGCGCGAATTCCTGCCGACACGTCGTTCACCTTTCAGACGATCGACAAGAATGGCATGGTCTTGAACATGTCACAGACATGGCATCAACTTCGTCCGGGAGAAATCCGGCACGACTGCGGCGGATGCCATGCACATAGTCAGAAACCGACAGAATTCCGCATGACAGCGGCAGCAAGGCCTGGGTACTCCGTATGGGATCTGATTAACAAGACCCCCTTGGTTACGGACGCTGACACAGACGAATCGAAACCTCAATGGGACGTCGACAAGACTGCGGGACTGCGAGACGGACATGGCCCAGTCTCCCTGGAATACTTCCGCGACATCCAGCCAATTCTGAAGCGAAGCTGCGTTGCCTGCCATACCAGGTCCGTCGACCAGCCCGCAGGGAATCTGGTATTGGATGCTGATGATGAACTGATCCAGTACGAGCATCGCGGAAAGTTTCCCGGTAGTTACTATCGGTTGGCGATCGACGATCGAGCCCGGTACGGATATAAGCCCGTCGGCTGGGACAGTTGGGGAGCGATACAGGGATCTCGCTACATCCGCAAGCTGCAATCACGCCGCAGTCTGCTGATCTGGAAACTCTTCGGCAAGCGGCTCGATGGCTTCGCCAATGAAGATCATCCGTCCGAGTCCGTTCCCGGAGCTGGCGATCTGGTGCATCGCGGTCAATCGCTCGACATTCAGAAACACAAAGCTCGGCAGGATCTCGATTTCACGGGAAGCGTAATGCCCCCGCCTGACGCTGTTGCCGGTCGAGCGGTCGGTCCTAGTGGCAAAACCGTCAAGGTTGCTCCGTTAACAAACGAGGACCGCCGTACGTTTGTTCGATGGATCGATCTCGGATGCCCGATCGATCTTGATTTCGATCCAGAACACCCGGAACAGCGTGGTTATGGATGGCAACTGGACGACAGCCGCCCCGTCGTCACAATCACATCAGCAACAGAAGGCAGTTCCCGCGCGATCACCCGATTGACAATCGGCATGTACGACTTCGGCACGGGACTCGATCTGACATCGCTCCATGTCTCAGCGAATTTTTCTATCGCCAGCTTCGCCCCCAACGAGAATCTCGCCTCGCAATTCACGACGACAACTCAGGGAATCTGGGAATGGAAGTTACCAGCCCCTGTGAATTTGTCCGACCGGGGATTGCTGACGGTTTCTGTGAAGGACAAGCAAGGTAATGAAACTTACATCACACGGGAACTCTTGAAACGCGAGATTCATTGAACGCGATTCAATCATGGAAAGGCCTCTTCAGCTAATTGCCGGAGGAAAATATGCGATGTCGACAGCACCTCTCGTTCAGTTTCGGTCCGTCACCAAGTGGTATGGTGCCGTGATCGGCGTCAATGATGTGAGTGTCGAATTGTCATCGGGGATCACTGGTCTGCTTGGTCCGAATGGTGCCGGGAAATCGACTCTGATCAAACTGCTGACTGGTCAATTGCGTCCCAGCCTTGGTGAAGTCTCAGTTTGCGGATCACCTGCCAGAACTGCAGTTGCTCGTCGACATCTTGGATATTGTCCAGACGCGGACGCGTTCTATGAAGAGATGACCGGACGGCAGTTCGTCACCACGATGGCTCGCCTGCACGGGATGTCCCGAACCGATGCCAGGACTCGTACCGAAGCGGTGCTGGCAGAAGTTGGAATGCTGGACCGGGCTGATCGGAAACTGCGTGGTTGTTCCAAGGGGATGCGTCAGAGAATCAAACTCGCGCAAGCACTCGTCCACGAACCTGATGTCCTGGTCGTCGATGAACCTTTGAATGGCATCGACCCTGTTGGCCGCCGCGAACTCATGGACCTGTTCCGACGCTGTGCGGCTCGTGGTCAGGCAGTCCTTGTTTCCAGTCATATTCTCGATGAAATGGATGAGCTGGCCGACCGGATCATCTTCATGGGCCGCGGCCGAGTACTCGCTGTCGGAACGCTACCTGACATTCGCGCGATGTTTGCCGAACAACCCCTGCAGATTCGCATCCAGACCCCTGATCAGCGAGCCATGGCCGCTCAACTAATTGCCTGGGAAAATGTTCTCAAAATGGAATTACAGGGGACCGACGAACTTCTTCTAAAAGTGATTCGTCCCAATGAATTCTTTGAACGCTTCGCCCGACAGGTCGTTGAATCGGTGTTCGATGTCCGTCACCTGGAAACAATGGATGCCACGACCGAAGCGACATTCGAGTACGTCATGTCGGCCGTCGCCAGATTCTAGCTGCGTTGTCATGCCAGGATTCGATGTGTGAATGGGGAGCAATTCTGCCTTCTGGTCACTTCCGGAAGCCAATCGTTACTCCCCGGCAATTCCTCAACGAAGTCATGACAGAGGTTTACACCAGCAGTTCGGGAACGATTTCGCCGCCGGGGACAACCCGATACGGACGCTGGAACTGGTCGTAAATCTCTGTTGTTGGCAGAACTCCGAGTGCACGGTAAATCGTCGAAACGATATCACCTGGGACCAGGGGATGAGTTGCAGGAAATGCACCCGTGCTGTCACTGGTACCATAGATCAATCCACGCTGGAATCCACCTCCGACCATCATCAGGCTGTAACAGAAATTCCAGTGGTCGCGACCAGCGTTGTTGGCGTTGATCTTCGGGGTCCGCCCGAAATCGCCGAAGACTGCAATCAGCGTCCGATCCAGCATCCCTCGATCCATCAGGTCTGTGATCAGGCTGGAACAGGCAGCGTCGAGTTGTGGCAGCAGCGTCGATTTAAGCGTGCGGAAGTTGCTGCCATGAGTGTCCCAGGTTGCGTTGGCATCTGGCGCCCACGAAATCGTGACAACGCGCGTGCCCGCCTGGATCAACCGGCGAGCGAGTAACGCACTCTGACCGTAAACATTCCGACCATAACTATCACGGAGGGCTGGGGCTTCTTCGGAGAGGCGGAAAGCCCGTTGAGTTGTTTCCGAGGAAAGGATGTCAAGCGCTCGACCCTGCATCTTCGACATCTCAACCTGTGCCGACCGTCCTTCGACAGTTGCGATGCCGGTTGCTTCAAACAATTGCCGCCGCGCGGTCAGTCGCTGGTTAGTGACTTCAGTTTGCAGGGTCAATTCTGGAACGCGAAAGTCCGGGGCATTCGGGTCTTGCAGGACGAACAGCGGATCATAGGAATGGCCGAGGAATCCTCCGAAGAAACCTGGCTGCGGTGGACCACCCGCCCCTTCTTTTGTCATGTATGGAAGATGAACCTGCGGCAGCACTGTCGGAGCCGTCGGCCTGAGTCGAGCCATGATCCCGCCAAGACAGGGATGATCTGT
>CAIWEX010001014.1 GCA_903911795.1 uncultured Schlesneria sp. | reverse complement strand
TGAGTGATTTTGAGCATTCGTCCTCACACGGTTGTAGAAATCTGGACGATGAAACACGTTTACGAATTGGTCGAACGCCAGCTGCATAGTAGCACTGTCTTCTCCGCACGGCTTGGATTCGGCGATCCGCTGTTTCTTCAATTCGTCAAGGCGGCAAGAACTCGAAGCGACCTCCCTGACTTGCGACTGTATGCTGACCAGACTGAGAACAAGATCGTTGCACCGTTACGAAATACCGTAACAACCGCGACCACCGGAGCCGCGATCCGGTCCTGGAAAATGGAAAGCGTCATCGACGTTGCCCGGTGACGGGTATTCGTTCGAAGTCTGCCATTGGCCCTTGTGGCCCTGTCGGCTCAACTCGGAGCGCAGCCGCCCATAGGCACGCCCGGCGCCCAAACCAGGGTCCAGGAGGAATCGCTCCTGCGGGAATTGATCGAGATGGAAAAGGCCGACCAGCCGGCCCGCACGGCGATGTTCAAGTCGCTCGGCGAGAAGGGCATCTCCCTGACCTCGGGCAAACCGATCACTGATCAAAAAGGGGGACAGTCATCACGGAAGAGATACAGAGGCTGGCGAAGGTGGATGGTGCCGATCTCACACGGCTCAAGGCTATCATCGAGAAGCACGGGTGGCCCGACAGGACGCTGGTCGGGGAAGATGGAGCGCAAGTGCTTGAAACTGATGGAAGCCGCCCCGACGGGAGTCCGCGAATGCGGAATACGACAAGCTGCTCGGTAAGTCGTCGGACATGAAGTGAGGCGGGGGAAGATTCGTCGTAAGTGATTGTCTCATATGATCCATCAATGTTGACAAGTCCATGATGTGCCGTAAAACTTTGGTAATGTTTTACCGCGTTTTTTCAGCTGAATACTTGTCCGCCCAACTCCGAAAGCCCCATTTCCGAGCAGTGGAGATTATCATGAACTCAGAATCTGAACATGCACAGACTCGTTACTCATGTGCCTGCTGTTTAAACAGCTTTGACGCCGTTGCGAGCGCCCAGATTAGTCCACAGTGCCCGTATTGCCGCACCAATCAGTCTGTAGCAGTTGCATCGTCGAGTCGCACCCTACTACTGCTTTTAGCGGCACCTTTTATTTGCGCCATAGCGGTAGGCTGGTGTTTTCGGCTCTCCATCCCGAAGCCACCAATTGTCGCCTCACCGCCCTCGGTAACGAGCTCGGTTTTGAAAAGCGGTCGCTCCGAACCAATTCGCGCGAACAAGGAGGTCAATCCGAATGGCGGATCGGGCGGATTCTGAATTCAAAGGTTCTGGGCCGCCGGGTTACCTTTGTCGTTAGGCAAACAAGCAAATGAACGACCGGAGCTATGGGACGCTATTTCGAATAGTCGGTTTGCCCATTGCATTGTCGGCGATGGCCGTTGCGCTTGGTTTGTTGAAACCGCTGCTTGGTTTCTTGGCCGCGGTTGGGTTGGTCATACAACGCTCGCTCGGTCATTGGTTCGGTCGCATTGTGTGGGCGTGGGTTCATGGCGGCCGACGCGGCATGCTTTTTTGGTCAGCCTTCAGCATCTTCGTGGGCGTATGTAGCGGAATTGGAATCGCGTCCATTTGGGGTGTTGTGGGCGGGATACCGTTCGGCGTAGTGTTAACGATGCTCTTGGTTTGCATTGGCTACCTTGAATCGAAACAGCAGCAACGAAAAGCCTGACAAGCGGTTCACCCCGACGTGTGCCGCGGCCGGGTTTTGGGTAAAATCAACGGTCACTCGCGCGGCACACGCGGGTGAACCTGGGCGTTCGCCCACAACAAAACATGCTGCTGACGCATGACCCCATACGGAGACATCCAATGTACGACGAAAGCATAAAGCTCCTCGAGATGCCAGAGCACGATGCGATTTCCCTCTGCGTCTACAACGAGAACGAAGGACTGTTTGAACTCGGGGAAAAAATCAATGCACGCTTCGAGGAAGCGTATATGAACGGCTACAATTGGGATGCGTTGATTCGCTTCTATGTGGCCAGCCTTGATCCAGCACTGATGGCGGAGATCGAGTCCGATCCCGAGGCAGGCATGTACTCCGCTTACATGAGCTTCAGTCCGGAAAATCTTGCGAAGATGAAACGATTTGAAGCACATGTCCGTGCGATGTTGGCGGACGATGCGGTATTGATGAAATTCATTGAAGACCACTGTGATGAAATCGAGTGGGACTGATGGGCGAACAATTGGTGAACTGGAGCGGCGGATCACGCGGAACCTGAAGTCAACGTCAGCCGCCGCCGCCCGGTGATGCTGGTCGTTCGGAGACTTCTCGCAACTTCACAATCGGAACGTGCCATGAAGACATTGCAATTCGTCGTTTCAACACGCTTCCTGGTTTTGCTCGGCATCTTGGCTGTGCCACGCTATTTGCTGGCACAGGCCGATGCAGCAGTTCCGCCTGCTGACTATACGGGAGGTGAGTCGAACATTTGCGAGGTTCACAACATCGAAATATTCAAACGCACCGTCCCGTTTGCTCACGGAATGATCCCCATGAGCCGTGCCGAGGCGCACCGCGGTGAGTGGAAACGCAGAACAGACAATTACCCTCATCCCGGCGACGTTCAACCGGCCACCGGCATCGTTTTGCCGGGCCAGAAAGGGCGGTGTGTCGTTTTTCGCTTGCCCGAAATGCGAGGCGGCCAAAAGAGCGATGGAACGAGATGATGCCGCCGTGGCAGAAAGGCTGTCACGAGCGATTGATCCTGCGATCCTCGCGAAAATCGAGCACGAATTGGGGCGATGGGAGAAAGCTGCGAAGGACGAAGCATTGGCAGACGGATCGCCGCCATCGAGGCAGACCGCTTACTTCCTGCTTGCCGGTCTGGCAGCACAGGGACGCGTGATCGAGGGACTTTCCGAACCGGAACAGCGGCTCTTTGATGTAGAAAATAGGGGAGGCGTTCGGGCGAAGCTCATGTCGGTATTTGCCCACGTCAGGGTGGCGTTGGTGGATCAGGAGATTCAGGACAAGTCCGGCAGCTACGTCCGGCAAAGAGCGGTCTTGTATGTGCAGCGCGATGGCAAGTGGGTCAGGGGCGGGACTGGGGCGATCACGGCACCTGGTATTTCGGATCCATGATAGGGCGGATTCTGAAATCAAAGGTTCTTGGCCGCCGTCTGGTTACCTTTGTCGTAATGCGACAGGGAACTTAGCAATGAGACAGCAAGTCGTCGTAGTACCGTGCGATCCTCAATGGCCGATTGAGTTTGCGACGGCATGCACCGAGGCTGCCCCTGCTTTTGGAGCCAATCTTGTCACGCTGCACCACATCGGCAGCACGGCAATCCCGGGAATCTATGCCAAACCAATCATCGACATGTTGGCCGAGGTGACTGACATCGAGCTTGTTGACCAATCCAACGCGAAGTTGGAACGACTCCATTACCACGCCAAGGGAGAGTACGGCATTCCCGGGCGACGATATTTCTATCGGAACAACAGCGCGGGTATTCGAACTCACCAAATCCATTCTTTCCAGGCTGGATTCCCAGGCGTCATTCGACATCTGGCCTTTCGAGACTTCCTGCGCGCCCATCCGGACCTTGCCTTGTCTTACAGCGTCCTGAAGCAACGATTGGCCGCGGCGCATCCAGACGACATCGAAGCGTATATGGATGGTAAGGACGCGTTCATCAAGGATACCGAAGCAATGGCATTGGCTTGGGCCGCATGGCGCGTACAGACTTCCGCCTAGCAACCCGTTGCACGCGGAGCCGCGGGCCGCGCGGATTCTTGAAATCAAAGTCGTTCGCTGCGTCCCGGTGAACGGTGTCGTTCGGCAGGAATAGGATGGCAGAGCTGTGCAAGAATTGCGGTGGGACGGTGAAGCTTATTCAAGCACACCATCCCGCCAAGGCCCGCTGTCCTGCATGCGGCCACGAAGTAGACTTTCTCTGGGACCCGCTACCTCCCCTAGATCCGCATAGTGATGCCGATGGTTTGATAGTTGTCGACTCCTTTAGCCGAGGCAATGCACCCGTAAATTGAATGCCCCTGAATACATTCATCACGGAGAACACAGAGAGGAATTCGCCCAAAGCGACTTCTCGTCTTACTCTTCCTCTGTGCTCCTCCGTATCCCCTGTGGTGAATGATTTTCACAGGCTTCCGGCAGAGAGATGACCCAGTTTTGGTTCGCAATAATGTCGCTGCATGTACAGTAGTAATACCAAGAGAAATCCGCCCGCAATCTGGCCTTGACCAAATCGCATCGGTTTCTGGTACGCGCGGGGTGCGAGCGGCAGCTGTCATTTTCGTTATACACGCTGTTGTTGAACGTGCAAACGTCATTCAGGGAGCGATTACATTCGGCGTAGATTTAGGCACGGCGTTGAAAACTTTGGGCTTACCGTGACCCAAGAAGCAATGCAGAGTCACACGCTTATTATT
Source organism: uncultured Schlesneria sp. (assembly GCA_903911795.1). Classification (GTDB taxonomy): domain Bacteria; phylum Planctomycetota; class Planctomycetia; order Planctomycetales; family Planctomycetaceae; genus Schlesneria. The sequence goes on along the minus strand of CAIWEX010001014.1, from coordinate 267 downwards.
GTCGCATGACGTAGAAATGCCAGTGACGCTACGCTCAATCGCATTCATTCCTGATAGTTGAAACTCCCAAAGCGAATCTTTGAATGGCCTCGGCCGGGTAGATTTCCAGATTTCTTCTTCGGGGTAGGCTGATGGCAGTCTCTCGGTTGGAATCCGCCAGACCTTAACCTGGCCGTTTTCACTTCCGCTGAGTATGCGGTCGTTGTCGGGTGAAAATCCAACAGCGAAAACCTGGCTCGAGGCGTGATTGCCAACCCAGATAGATCG
>CAIWEX010001013.1 GCA_903911795.1 uncultured Schlesneria sp. | reverse complement strand
GCGATCCTTGGTGGTGGTGCAATGGCAACGGCCTGCGCCATTCTGCTCGCCGAACATCCTGATCAGGAAGTCTCCATCTGGGCTCGTAACCCTGATTACGCCAAACAGATGCAGCGAGACCGCGAGAACCGTCGACTGCTGCCCGGCGTGCTTCTCCCCGAAAATATCAGCATCACTTCTGATCTCGAACAGGCACTGTCCGATGCCGAATACCTTGTTGCTGCAATTCCGACGCAATTCCTGCGATCGACGCTCGTCAAAGTGAAACCGTTGCTCAAACAGCCGCGACCGGTCATCAGCGTGATCAAGGGAATTGAGAACGAAACATTTTTGCGACCCAGCGAAATCATCAACGATGTTCTGGGGAATCATGGCGTGGTTGCGTTGAGTGGCCCCAGTCATGCTGAGGAAGTCGCTCGCCGTCTTCCCGCTACGGTCGTGGCGGCCAGCGGAGATCTGGGACTGGCCCGGCAAGTCCAGCGGATGTTCAACACCCAGCGATTTCGTGTCTACACAAATCTCGATCTGATCGGCGTGGAACTGGCCGGAGCCCTCAAGAACGTCATCGCCATTGCAGCAGGAATCTCGGACGGCCTCGGATACGGTGACAATGCCAAGTCGGCATTGATGACGCGTGGGCTGGTAGAAATCATGCGATTCGGGGTTCGGTTCGGAGCCGAAGCAGCGACGTTTTCAGGTCTGGCGGGAATGGGAGACCTGATCACGACCTGTGTCAGTGGCTATGGACGAAATCGACGCGTTGGCGAGCGCCTTGGACGAGGTGAGTCGCTGGCACAGATCCTGGAAGGTATGGATGCCGTCGCAGAAGGGGTCACCACCGCACGCAGTGTCTTCGAAATCTCGGAACAGGAAGGGATCGAAACCCCGATCATTTCCGAGGTCTATCGAGTCCTGTTCGAGAAAAAGAGTGCCGCGGATGCCACCAATTCATTGATGCTGCGCCCCCTGCGCGCTGAATGAGCGGCAGTCGACGTGCCATCAAGTTATGTGATATCCAAAGCAGGGTGGGACAAGCTTCCTTTGGCCAGGTGTCCACAGGGTGGCGGGGGCGCACCCGCTTCGGGAAAGCCCCCGTTCAAACGCATTCCATTTCGGGGGCTTCTGCAAAGCCAGTGTGCCCCCGCCACCCAACCGCTGCGTTGAGTCCGGCCAGGTGTTCGACGTGTGGAATAACCGCCAGCGGTTGGCATCAACAAGCATCAATGCCATAATCGACAGGCGTCTGTTCCTGTTCTCCCAAGGAGTCTGGCATGTTCCGTCGATCGTTGCTGCTGTTGCTGTTGCTGGCTGGTTCGGTTGTCGCTGCCGATTCTCCTTTGGGTCAGCCACTGCTGAATCTCGGCAAGAAGGTTACCAAGACAGATGCGGCAAAACCGAAGGAACTGCAGTCGACGGCCCGGCTGACCACGTTCACCAGTTGGGTGACCAGCCTGGCATTCAGCCCCAACGACAAAACGCTGGCCGTTGGAGTCAAGGACGGGGTTCAATTGATCGACCTCGAATCGAAGGCGATCCGTCGGGAATTGAATACCAAGTCGGGTCAGGTTCGGTCGCTCGCGTTCTCGCCTGATGGAAAGCTGTTGATCACAGGCAGCTACCAGCGCGCCACAGTCTGGAATGCCACGACAGGAGAACTGGTTCAGGATCTCAAGGGACATCGTGGTTATGTCACCAGCGTGGTGTTCGCACCCGATGGAAAGAAGTTCGCGACGGGTTGCGAGGACGATTCTGCGCGGATCTGGACCGTCGGAGCAGACGCCCCCGAGCGAGTCCTGATGGGGCGACTGCCAGTGATGGGAGTCGCCTGGTCACACGACGGCCGACTGCTCGCCGGCGCGTGTGGTGACGACATTCGTCCGACCAAGGCTGGAAAAGTCATCGTCTGGGACGCTGCATCGGGAGCTGTCTCCACTGAGTTTGAACTTCATACGAAGGCGGCTACCGGAGTTGCCTTTTCGCCCGATGGTAAATTCCTGGTTTCGACCAGTGTCGACGAGCACGTCAACGTCTACAACTTGGCTGACGGAAAGCCGCTGGGCTTTTTTGGAGGCCATTCCCGGCCGACGAATGCCGTGGTGATGTATCCTGATGGCGAAACGGCAATCAGCATCAGCGGCGGGCGAGCGGTCGGAAAGAACGAACTGAAGATCTGGGAATTCGAATCGGGAGAGGAACTCGCTACTGCCGAGGCTCACGAAGCGAAGATCTCGGCAATGGCACTGTCACATGACGGTCGAACAGTTGCGACCGGAGGTCAGGACAAGACTGTTGCTCTGTGGAACATCGGGTTCTTGGCGATCGGGATTCCCTCCGCAAAACCGAGCGCTGGCACGACGGAAGCGGCCGCCGATTCCGTTGTGGCGAAAGCCGCAGAAGCTCCTGCTGAATCCAAGGTTGTACGAGCTGGCATTATCGGTCTCGATACATCGCATGCGATTGCCTTCACCAAGACGCTGAATGCAGCGACACCAAATCCCGCAGTGGCAGGGTATCGAATGGTTGCGGTCTATCCCAAGGGAAGTCCAGACATCGCGTCGAGCGTTAACAGAGTCCCGGGCTACATCGAAGAGATCAAAAAGCACAACGTCGAGGTCGTCGATTCGATCGATGAATTACTCAAGAAAGTCGACGTGGTGTTTCTGGAGACCAACGATGGGCGGCCACACTATGAACAACTGTTACCAGTCCTCAAAGCTGGTAAACCCTGCTTCATCGATAAGCCGATTGCCGGCTCGTTGTCGGATGCCGTAGCAATTTTTGAAGCAGCCAGAAAGTACAAATGCCCTGTGTTTTCCTCATCTTCGCTGAGGTTCGGAAAGAATACGCTGGCTGTTCGAGGTGGGTCACTCGGCAAGATTTCCAAGTGCGAAACAACCAGTCCTGCGTCGCTGGAACCGACACATCCGGACTTATTCTGGTATGGCATTCATGGAGTCGAGTCGCTGTTCACTGTGATGGGAACAGGATGCCAGTCGGTCACGCGAGGCAAGACAGCGGAAGGTCAGATTGAAGTGCTCGGGCAATGGTCAGATGATCGCGTCGGGATCTTTCGCGAAGGAAAAGGATACACGGGGACTGCGACTGGCACCCAAGGGTCCGGACCCGTTGGTTCGTATGACGGCTACGACCCACTGGTTTTTGAGATCGTAAAGTTCTTCCGTACGGGTCAGCCGCCAGTTTCAGAAGCAGAAACCCTCGAAATCTATGCTTTCATGGAAGCAGCCGATGAAAGCAAACGCCAGGGGGGAGCGAAGGTTACCCTGGAAAGTGTCCTGAGCAAAGCACGCGTCGAAGCGCAAAAGAAGCTTGCGGATCTCAAGTAAATTCTCAGGAATGCATTCCTTCGCGACGTAGCGTTGACGGAATGCTGCGACCTGAAACACGCCCAGCCATACGTATGCACGTCCAGTGCGTCCTGTGGATGGCGATGTCGTCGAAGTTCCCGACGTTTCCACCCGGAACTCAAGTGTGATAACGTGACTCTTTCGTGATCCTTTTTGAGGGGTCTCTGTCAATCGACTCGCATGCACATCCAGGAGCAACCATGACCGAGCCTGTTACGACACCATCTGACACTGCGACCAATGCTGTTACCTCACGACGATCTTTCCTGGCGATGACCGCCGGGGCACTCGGTATGGCCGCCACGAATGCACTCGGACGCGACTTCGGTCCGAACGCCCAGCCGGTTCGGTACCCTGACCCTGACATCGTGGTACTCGATCCACGGTTCAAGAAGTACGCACTCGGCAATACCCCGATCCAGCGGATCTATCACAGCGATCAGATGCTCTGGGCGGAAGGGCCCGCCTGGAATGGCGTTGGGCGATACCTGCTGTGGTCCGATATTCCCAATAACATTCAACTGCGATGGCTGGAAGAAGATGGACACGTCAGCGTGATCCGCAATCCTGCCGGCAACAGCAACGGCAACACATTCGATTTTCAGGGTCGTCAGATTTCATTCGAACATGGCAATCGACGCGTCGTGCGTTACGAATACGACGGTTCGATCACGGTTCTGGCTGACAAGTTTGATGGCAAGTCGCTGAATGCCCCCAACGACGGTGCGGTCCATCCGAACGGAGATATCTGGTTCACCGACCCTGGGTACGGCAGCCTGATGCACTATGAAGGGGTGAAGGCCCCGAATGATTCGAAGCAGCCATACCAGAAGGAAGCTGTTTACCGAATTGATGGCAAGACGTTGAAGGTTGAGAAGATGACCGATGAGATCTTCAAGCCCAATGGCCTCTGTTTCTCACCGGATTACAAACGCGTCTATGTGGCAGATACCGGAGCTTCGCACTACGACAACGCCCCGAAGAACATCAAGGTCTGGGATATTGTCGATGAGAAGAAAGTCGCCAACGGTCGTGAATTTGCTTCCATGAATCTCGAAATGAAATCCGCAACCGGCGAATCCGTCGTAAAGGCGGGCTTCGCTGACGGGATCCGTTGCGACATTGACGGAAATGTCTGGGCGAGTGCTGGCTGGGTCGGTGCCGGATATGATGGCGTTCACGTCTTCGAACCCAAGGAAGGGAAACGCATCGGTCAGATTCATTTGCCCGAGATCTGCAGCAACGTCTGCTTTGGCGGGACAAAACGCAATCGCCTGTTCATGACTGCCAGCACCTCGGTTTATGCCGTGTACGTCGAAACCAAGGGTGCTCACATTACGTGACCCTGTTCGGGGGGTACATTTCCGACACGCTGTTTCACGGTGATTAAGCGTGTCGGTCGAAAACGTACTCCTACAGCAACGACTTTCAGAAGCTTGTAATGTCCAATCCACTCGACGACCTGAAGTCGCTTTACGGCGACATTGACCAGCAGACCTCGCGGCTCGTGGAAATTCACGGGCCGCGATTGGTCTGCCGTCGAGGATGCAGCATGTGCTGCGTGGATGAGTTGACAGTCTTCGAAGTCGAAGCACAAAACATTCGTCAGTCGCATCTGAACCTGCTGCAGACCGCGGTTCCTCACGCCCCGGGTGCATGCGCGTTCCTGGATGCCGACGGTGCGTGTCGGATTTACGAAGACCGTCCGTATGTCTGTCGAACTCAGGGACTGCCGCTGCGCTGGCTGGAAGAAGAAGCGAGCGGTGATTTCATCGAATTACGAGATATCTGTCCGCTCAATGACGAAGGGGATGTCGAACCGATCGAAGAATTGCCGCAGGACGAATGTTGGAGTATCGGCCCCACCGAAGAACGGCTGGCGAAACTTCAACTGCAATTCGGCCAGGGAAAACTGACACGGATTCCGCTGCGATCTCTGTTTCAACTCGAATCCGAATAAGCTGCAGCCAATTCGATATTCGACTGCAGCAAATTGTCGGACAGTGCAGCCCGTTTGAGTCCCTCAACCGTACGAGCCCTATCCGTCGGTAAGGACCGGGTGGCTGGAGCGCCACCATTGCGCCCCGCCACTCAGTCTACCTAGCTAGTGCGGGTCGCACTTCCGTGTCGCGTCGAAACATGGGTTAGACGCTACAGTTTGATGCCCGCGGGACGCCACACTTAAACGGGATGCGATCTATCG
>CAIWEX010001012.1 GCA_903911795.1 uncultured Schlesneria sp. | reverse complement strand
TGCCGAAAGCATCAAAAAGAATCGATTCACAGACTTGGTCCTTGAAGTTGCGTGGAAACGCGAGCTTACAACATTCAATCCGATGAGGAGACGGAAGTCGAGTCACCGACGCGTCTGCGACAGTTCCTTCGCCATTTTCATTCGCGTTGCTCCCCTCAATGCACATACCGAATTTCGATGTTCTGGAATACCAATTCGAAAGACGAACGCTAACGCCCCGTCAGGACTTTTTTTCGGGTTCGGTCAATCAGCCGGAAATGCTTACTGCTCTGCAACGACCGGTCGCAGTAAGTTGTCGACGGGAGCGAAGTCGTCTGTCAGGACTTGTCCTTCGCCGAGGGTCAAGACGGCGGCCATCTGTCCCAGTAATTTTCGCTGCGACTTGTCCGCAGGTGTTTCCAGAGCCGCGAACCATTCTCCTGTCCAGTCGCCGGTGTCGGCCAGGCCCTTCAGATCCAGTGGCTTCCTGGAACAGACCATCACGAACGTATCGCGGCCATTCCCGGGATGGTGACTCGAGGTGCTGAACAGGTAAATGTTTGGAAAGACGGCCGAGGCGGTCTCGACGTAGCGTCCCATGAATCGTCCTGGTCCACCGGAAAATCGCGAGTGGCTGGCTCCCTGCCTGACCGCTTTCACCCACGCTTCGTTAGGTCGATCGAGTTCAATCAACTCGTTTTCAATCGCGACGGGGACAATCCCTCGAAAACCGAGAGCGTATTGCGACGTCTGGTCAGTGGAACCGAGGCGGCAGACTTCCACGCATTCCCACGGGGCCTTTGCCGTGATCCAGGCTTCCAGTGGACCATCCGAAGCTTGCAGGCTGGCGGGGATTGAGCCTTCGAAGGGGAGGGGCGAACGAGTCTGACGGGCCAGTGATTCGATCGCATCGGCCCATTCTACCGGAACGCGATTCGTTTTTGAAAAGATCACTCGCATCAGGCGATTCTGCATCTTGTCATCAATTGTCCGGGTCGCTCTCAATCGGAATTCCCCTGACGCATACGCCTTGATTTCCAGCGGTTCAAAACCTTTCCCCGCCGATTCATATCGGTCGAACGGCATCGAGACACTCGCCAGGGCGATGGGAAGGGGCCCCTTGTAGCTCACTTCGCCCACACCGACGGTCGTTCCTGGATAGTCGACTCGCGGATAGATATCAATGATATTCGCCTGATAGACGCCATCATCCGACAGCAGATCATGAATCTTCTGCAGGAATTCACGAGTCGTCAGGTGGAATGGGATGCTGAAGTCGTTGAATGCATCGCCATAAATGAAGTCATATTTGACTGGCGACTGTCCTGCGGCGACCAGACGTTGGTTATCGCGCAGGCGATCGTCAACAAAGTTGCGCGCATCACCGATCGAAGTCAGGATGCGCTGCTGTTCCGCCGGGGTCAGGCCCAGCGCTTTGATCGAGACTTCGTAGACAGCCTTGTCGAGTTCGGCGACTTCAATGCGAGGGCTTCCTGGGAATTCTTTCAGGAACCAGCGTGGAAAGATGAATCCCCCTCCACCCACGAACATCCCGGTCGCACGCCGCGAATCTCCTCGGGCTCGTTGGACTTCGTTGTACCATGCGGCCGATGGCGTCCCCTGAATCAGTCGATCACGAATCTCGGCGGTGATGATGTCGTAGGCGGTGACAACTTCCAGAGTCCGGTCATGGCGAATCGTCAGGTTCAGTTCTTCCGGGATCGTGATTCCCTCGGGCATCTGTTCCAGGGAACTTGCCGAAAACCCTCCCCACAGCGGACTGTTCGTGTCCTTATGCAGGTCGTTCACAGCCTTCCAGAACGGAGCATCTGGAGCCAGAGTCAACAGTGTGTCAAACACGTCCTGGGTCGGGAGTTCGACGCGCAGCGTTTCGTTCGCGGGGTCATAGGTCACACCGGTTGGCAGTCGGCTGGCACCGAATGCTTCTTTCGGCAAAGACTTTGTTGAAAGCGTGACGGGTTGCGTCAACAGGCGGGCCGTTCGCTTGGTGACCGCGGCATAGA
>CAIWEX010001011.1 GCA_903911795.1 uncultured Schlesneria sp. | reverse complement strand
TCATAGGGATTTGTTGTCTTGTAAATCCAATAGCCCGTATTCGCGCTCAGGTACATGAAATTCGTATCATTCAGCGAACCGGCTCGCGAAAGCCCCGTGGTGGCAGAGGTCACGGTCCACGTCGCAGGATCTGGATTGGAATCATTGAGCACCGGATACACGGCGGCGTTATAAACCGTGTTACCGTTGGTCGCGAAGTCAAGCTGTGCCACCGATTGGGCGAAGAACCGGTCGTTTGGCGTATACACCGATCCGAGATACGGCATCAGGTGGACCGCTTCGTTTCGGATCTTGAGAATGTCAATCGAACTCGTCTGAGTATAGGCTCCGTCGACTGCTTTGATCGAATATCCGTTAACGGAATATTGTGTGCTGGCAGCCGTCGGCAATTGAATTCCCAGACCGCTTGCAATCGACAGTTTCGAATCGGTGTAGAGCAGAGCTTTCAGGTATGTCGTCTGATTGCCGAGCAGGATATTGCTGGTATTTGTCACGCCGGTCAGGTTCACGCTATCGATTGTCGTCGCAAACGGGACTCGGACTTCTACGGACATTAGCTGGTTGAAGAATGTCTTTTCGAAACCGGGGGTCAGCCGATTGACGTTGATCGCATGCCCATCGACCACGATGGCGCTGTTTTGAAAATAGCTGTAGTTAAAAAAGACCCGGTCACGCGGAACAGGACTCGCGTTATCAACAAGTTTCTGAACACCTCCTGCGGCGAGACTCGGCGAGTACACACTCGTACTCGTGTTCGAAGTCAGGACAGAAAGAATAGGAACTTGGGTCATCGAACCGGCCCCGCCTGTAAAGACGATGGGCTGAGCATGGTAGTTTGGCGGTTGCGTGTCGCTGAAAAACGCATAGACCGTATCGACGGCGCTTTGCGTCGTTCCGAATTTTGTAATCGGTGCACCAACGGCAATGACGTCATTCAGCGGGTGTCCATTGACGGATGTGGGAGGGGCACTCTGCAGAGTGCCGAGCTGACCTATAAACCCGGGCCCCGTGTTGACTTGAGTACTTGTGAAGGGAATAAAGTAACCAACCGGATTGGCCGAATTCGGGGGAATGGTGTTGAGCTGATAGGTTGGCGGTGTCGTTGTGTTGTTGATGCCCGGAACGTTGGTTCTGTAGACGTAGTTTTCAGTGCCAGCCGCTGGCACAAACGGATTAGACATAGGTCCGCTTGTATTCACGGACCGGAAATAGAGTTGCGCCGGAGTGGGTGTGCCCGGTGTTGAAACCGACGCGAAGCCGAGTGCAAGAGGTGTTGCACCGGGCGTTTGAGGAGAATTATGGATCGGCGTTCCTGGGACGTTCAGTACGTTTCCGCCAGGTGCGAAAAAATCGCCAAAAAATCCGGGGACGTTATTTCTGGACTGCAATTGACCTTGCCCGGCACCAAGCTGCCCGAAACTGGGTGGTGCGGCCGCTGCTGGTCGCGGGAGAGGATTAGCGGCATTTTGTGCCGATGGAGGGGTTGTCGGAATTGGCGTCGAAATGCCCGCTGCGTTGGCTGGTTTCTTGTCGTCTGTTTTGGGTTTGGTTTCTGTTTGAGATTGACCGGAAGTTGTCCCGCCGCTTGCCGTTGTTGATTGTCTGGCGTTTGGATCGGTGATCGGCTTGGCAGATGTTTCGCTGGCCGACGACGGCGATGGCTTGGTTGCTGGCGGCGAATCGCTTTTTTGATCGTCGGATTGCGACAAGACTTCCAGGTTGCTGGCTTGGGCCGACTGGAATGGCAGAGCCAAAATAATCGCGAGAAAGAAGAGCTCAGCGAGAAAACGGAAATGCGACCTGACGGACTTGTCCCGCCAACGCACCATTCGGCGAAGTTGCGAGGGC
>CAIWEX010001010.1 GCA_903911795.1 uncultured Schlesneria sp. | reverse complement strand
TTCGAGGAAATCCTTCACCACGATCTCTGACACGTTGCCGACTCCTTCACACCGGTCGAGGGCGACTCGCTCGGTATCGACTATACGACACTGGGTCGGCGAAGCCGCCGCCCTTCTGGCCAATTCGGAAAACGCTATGGTAGCCGGTAGAAACAGTGGCGTCAAACCAATGGAAAGTCCAAACCGGACTTAGGTGTCGTCTGACCTTGATCGAAGTCCCTTGTGGAAGGGGAAGTTGGCAAGGAAGCCTCAATTTCGACGCTTCTCAATTCCAGGAAAAGAGTTACGCACAATCGAGGCAATTCACGTCATCGGCGTGTAGCCGAACAGACGGTCGATTGCAGAAGTCGTTGCCCTCGCCAATTAGGGGTCGGGTCGACGATTTTTCGATTTTGGCCGGAAGTAACTTTGGCCATGAACGGAATTCGTAGACCGGCCAAAATCGAAAAATCGTCGACCCGACCCCGACACCACGCTACTTCTCAATTTCCAACTCATAGAGTTCTTTCAATTCTTCCAGAACGACCCGCCGCTTGTCCTCACTCAAGTACTGTTGAATCAGTTCTGCCATTTCATCGCACATCCGATTGATGCGAGCTTCGCCGGCACGATCTTTTTTCGCTTTGGCTGCCTTTACGGCGGGGACTCGGATCGACAACAACTGCGTGAGAAAGACTTGAGCATCCGGCTCCCGTTTCAGTTCCGCTTCAGCCGCTTTCGCCAACGGCTTGTCACTTTTCTTAATCGCCGCCCGGATCTTGGCCGCTGCGGTATTGCGAGCTGCCACGGCTTCCACCAGTTGCCCCTGCAGCATGTACAATTCCGATTCCGCTTCAAGCCGCGATGAATCGTCGGGGACTTCCAGCCGAATTTCGGTCGACATTCCAGGAAGAACAGGGACGCGAGCCAGAAGATGCTTTCCACTGTAGGCAAACAGCCAGACGACCTTGCCACCGTTCGCTTGGATTGTGATTCGTCCACGCCGATCCGTAAGTACCGTCCGTATCAGATGAGCATCCTTTTCTCCGAGCGGCTGGTCTGCTTTCGGGATTTCTGACGAGTCACGCAGTTCAATCCGATGTCCCGTCAGCGGGATCTGTGGTTTCGATTGAGTCACCACTTCTACGTTTGTCGAGGTCGAATTCGCAATTGCTGTGATGGCCAGCGTTTCGACACGGCCTCGCTGCTTGCCACCGATCGCAGACCGCAGACCACTTTGTAATTCACATTTCAGACGAGTCTCATCAACAGCTTCTGCCGTAAGAAAGGTCCACGGAATCGGCTGCAGTCGGTCAATTTTTCCGTCCCGGTTTCGACTCGCCAGCAGCGGTGTAAAGACCTGGGCTTCGCGTGACACCGCAAATGCCGGGTCAGGAATCGCGAGGGCTCCCCCCTGCATCACGAGCCGCACTTGCTTTCCATCAACGTCGTCAACTCTGCCAATGGGTCGAAACGACATGTGGCTCAACTGAAGTACGGTGTTAGGAATATCTTGCCAGTCGTAGATGTCGCGACCGATAGTTCCCGCATCGACCTCAATAGCGGGCTGCCATCCGTGAACGTCAATGCGGAAGCCCGCTCCATTCGTCCCAACAGCAGCCACCAGCCAGACATCGAACTTATCCCGGTCCGATCCCGTTCGCTTGTAGAGTTCCGCCGGTGTGAGTCGCTTCAAGCCATCCGCTGATACGGGCTGCAACCAGTCCGCCTCCTGAATCGTCAAATCCCACTGAGCCCCAATGGAACGTGCTGCAGACTGACGGATTTTTTCCAGCAATTCACTTCGCCGCGGACCTGACTGTTGCGGGAGATCGGATGCGACAAGCAGCAGGACTCGGTACGGCCGAAGTTCCAAGGTGAGAGTCTGGTTTGCATGAACCGGCGACCAGAACAGAAGTTGTAGCAGCAGGAAGGCAAGTAGCAGTACATGTCCGAACGCCGACGATGATTTGAGATCAGTAGGATTTGCAGGGTGGATGGGCTTAAAGGGTGGCACTGGCGGCCGCCTTGGGCAGCCAGTGTCTTGCGATCGCGACGGCAGAACTGTGCAACGTCGTTTGTTTGAGCTGTTCGAAGAATTTACCGAGTCAATCCGAGGAGACTGATTCTGTGTGACGTTCTGTTGAACAAGGTCACACTGCTTCCCTTCCACCAACAAGACACTGGCGGCCCAAGGCTGCCGCCAGTGGCACCCAACGTGGGCAATGGCTTTCGACGGCGTTGGCAGGTGGCACCCGATAGTCGTGGTTCGCTCCGCGAACCAACG
>CAIWEX010001009.1 GCA_903911795.1 uncultured Schlesneria sp. | reverse complement strand
TCCCCCGGTTGCGTCTTTTGAGGAGCATGCCATGGACATTCTTTATGAAACGGTTGCTGGTTTAGATGTTCATCAAAAGACAGTTGTGGCATGCGTGCGGAAGCGTCAACTTCAGGGGAAGCTATCGGAGGAGGTCCAAACGTTCGGAACTATGACAGGGGATTTGCTCCGGTTGTCGGACTGGTTGTTGAAGGAGGGCGTCACGCATGTGGCCATGGAGTCGACGGGCGTACTCTGGAAGCCGATTTGGAACATTTTGGAGGGCCAGTTCCAATTGTTGCTGGTGAATCCGATCGAATTGAAACGTGTCCCCGGTCGCAAGACAGACGTTTCAGATTCACAGTGGATCGCCCATCTGTTGCACTGCGGTTTGTTGCGTAGCAGTTTCGTTCCGTCTCGCCCTCAGCGAGAACTGCGAGATCTCACGCGGCAGCGTACGCAGTTGACGCGTGAGTCCACTCGGATCGTCAACCGGCTTCACAAGATTCTGGAGGATGCGAATATCAAACTGGGGGCAGTGGCCTCTGACATTCTCGGGAAATCCGGCAGAGACATGTTGAACGCGTTGGTTTCTGGAGAGCGCGATCCCGTGAAATTGGCCGACCTGGCCCGTCGGAGTTTGCGTGGCAAAATTCCGGAATTGCGACAGGCGCTTCAAGGACATTTGACGGACCATCATGTCTTCATGCTGAAAACATTTCTGCACCATTTGGACTTTCTGGAGCAGGAAATCGAGCAATTCAACCAGCGAATTGAGGAATGCTTGCGTCCTTTTCTGAATCCGCTGCAGATCGAGCAACTCGACTCGATCCCAGGAATTAATATCCGCTCAATTGAGAATATCATTGCCGAAATCGGTTCGGACATGAGCCGATTTCCAGATGAACACCATTTGAGTTCGTGGGCGGGAATGTGTCCCGGGAACGAGGAATCAGCGGGTAAACGCGTTCGTCATCGGACAACCAGCGGCAACCCCTGGCTCAAAGCGGCATTGACCGAGGCCGCTTGGGCCGCGAGCCGTACCAAGAACACTTACCTGGGAGCGGCTTATCGAAGGCTTGCGCCACGTCGTGGTAAAAAGCGAGCCTTGGTGGCCATTGGTCATACACTCCTGGTAATCGTCTACCGAATTCTTACCTCAAACGACTTCTACCAAGACCTTGGAGTCGACTACTTCGACAAACTCAAGCCGGAGCAATACCGACGCTACCTCGTCAAGCGTTTGGAAAGCCTTGGATTTAACGTTGAACTCAAACCTAAGGATTCTGCCGCATAATCGCTCCCGAACGGCGATGACACGGCAACCCGCGGCCAACACGTCTCAACCCGAGGCGACCGCAACCCGTGCGCACAAACGAACCCAGCACCCGGAGTATTTTCGGAGCAGGAGACCTTCGGTCGTTGGTTTCGGCGGGGTCGGGAGACGTCGGGAGACCCGCGCCGAACAAAGGCGCGATTCGTGCATCGGCGCTCGGCTTGAGGTTTCTTGTGCTTCGCACCCAGTTTGAAGCAAGCTGGGGCCCGCCGCCGCTCCCGTGTATGCGATGATTCGGCAGAATCATCATCTGTTCGATGTCCAGTTTCTGCGAAAGCATGGCGCGCCATCGATGTTCGCGACGAAATGCAGCGACTGCAAACCACGGACGTGTGTGTCCCAGTATTCAGCAATATAGTAGACGACAGCAGTTTGCCATGCAGCATTGTCTTCTCCACCCGACATGCGAAATCCGAACAGACTCCGCGTTGGATCGGAAAACCAATCTGTCATAACATTTGCAAGCGTCTTTGGAATATCGCAAGGTGTCGAGTCGATTTGCACGCCAAACGTTTTGAACCATTCTGGTAGCTTCTCCATCTGCTTCAATGTCTTTTGCTTTTGGCGTGGAACGACAAGCAGAATTCGATCGTTGCCCAACGATTCGAGATGCTCAGGAGTTGTCGCGACCGTCGGATCAGGGACCCGTTCGGCCAATCCCAGTTTGACGGCAAACTCGGGTGGTCGATCCTCTTGAGCACACGCTAGAAAGTCGGCCATCTCCATGCCGGCTTCATTTCCTAACACCATTCCATACACTCGTTTGGGATGGCAATTTAATGTCGCAAGTCGATACCTCGATTGAATCGGGATCGTGTTTGGTACAGCCAAAATGCCACCACCGTGAAAACCGTGCCAAAACTGATGCTCTCCATGGAACACGTTTTCCCATTGAGCCAGCCAAGGCATCATGTTGCGAAAAGCCGTGCCATAGGCCGGAAAGATGAAGTAGGAGCGGTCGTCACACAACTTCACGCCGGTCTCCTCCGCCGAACGTTCAAGGTGATCTGCTCGCGACGAACTACGGGCTTCCAATCAACAGACAGTACTTTGAACCAAAGACCGACGGTTGAAACGAGGTAACGAGTTACGATGAATCGCAACCGAAGTTTTCGCGATACGCGTTTTTTTACCTAGGTCATCATACCCGCTTCAGAAGTGGCCTGCGACGGGAAATTCCGAGGGTCTCGGGTTTATGGAACCGCTCGCCGACGCCGGGCTGGTGAAAGATTTTGCCTGCGGGACAGGGGCGGCAAAAGAATCCAGTGATCCACGTGTCGATGTTTCACGTTCTGTGAGAGTATAGAAATGAGTGAGAATTCGGTCATCGTACGTGGAAGGAAAAGTCATGCCAGAGGAACGTGTGATTCAGGTGACAAGCGGTTGGGGAGTGCTTCCGGTCAGTCTGTCGATGATCGGCGGGGGTGCCGTCGTGTTCATTTCGGCTTTGGCGCTGAACAATACCGCCATCGCCTTTCTGTTAGCACCTGCGGCATTTCTCGTTGCTTTGGCGGGGTTTGTGACACTCAGCGGGTACTTCACTCTTCAACCAAATGAAGCGTGTGTTGTCAGTCTGTTTGGTCCGTATCTGGGAACCGTCAAAGAGAGCGGGTTTTATTGGGTGAATCCGTTTACCACGCGTCGCAAGATTTCGCTTCGATCACGGAACTTTGAAGGGACCAAACTGAAGGTCAACGACAAGACGGGCAATCCGATCGAGATTGCCGCTGTGACGGTCTGGCACGTTGCCGATGCAGCCAAGGCGACCTTTGATGTCGAGGACTATGACAATTACGTCCGCATTCAAAGCGAAACGGCACTTCGTCATCTGGCCAACAGCTTTGCCTATGACCATGGCGAAGTCCACGAAATCACGCTGCGCAGCGGAATGGATGAAGTCTCTGTCGCTCTGAAGTCGGAATTACAGGACCGGTTGACTCAGGCCGGTGTCGTCGTTGATGAAGCTCGGTTGACTCATCTGGCATATGCTCCGGAAATTGCCGGAGTCATGCTCAGACGTCAGCAGGCGGAAGCCATTATCGCCGCACGCCAGAAGATCGTGCATGGTGCGGTCAGCATGGTTGAGATGGCTTTAAAGGAACTGGACGAAAAGAAGATCGTCACGTTTGACTCTCACGATAAGGCGTCGCTCGTCAGCAATCTCCTGATTGTCCTGTGCAGCGAAGCGGAAGCTCAACCGGTGATCAATACCGGAGCGAAATCTGTTTAGACGAATTCGGCCGCTGCGACTTCATTCGATCAATGTCAGCACAATTCCTCGGACTTCCATCACTTCTTTACCCGCGATCCGTGTTGCCTTGAGGGACAGTGGGCCGTGTCCTGCTGTGAGATGGATTTCCCCGAGTTTCATAGGGCGGAAGTCTTTGACCAATGATTCCCCGTCACGCGGATAGCGATCGTTTTCGGAACCGCGCGCCGGGGGATCGTGCGGTTCGGTCACTTGGCCGGACGAGCGACCTTCAGCGAACGTCAATTCAATGCTGGAACCAATGTTGTCAGCGGCACAGGTGTAGTAAATCTCCACCGCGTACTTGCCCGTGGTTGCGACGCTGATATCCCACGAAATCTTGTCGTTGAGTCCCGTCCAGTTGGTGAAGTAAGAACAGTTTGGGGCCTTGGCACTGCGTCGGATATTGCCGGATGCGACGCCATCTCGTGCTGGAAGCAGCGTGACCGGAAACTCGCGATACCCGACCGTGAACGGGTGGACCACTCGTTTCATTTCAGACAGGACGTTCTGCCGCCAGTCGATCACGGCTTGGGACAACCGCTTGGCTTCGTCAGGACGCTGTTGAGACAGATCCTGCTTCTGACCTGGGTCGGCGATCATGTCAAACAGCTTTCCTGACCCGTCGAGTCGATACTGTTGAGTCCTGACGCTGACGTTGCCACCCCAATGCGAAAAGATCATTCGGTCAGGCCAGTTTTCCCCCGTCCGAGTCAGCAGCGGGACCAGGCTGATCCCGTCGAGTGGCTTTCCACCGTCGAACTTGAGGCCGCTCAATTCGGCCAGCGTGGGAAGAAGATCAATCGCACCTGCAATCTGCGGGACAGTTGTTCCCGCAGGAATCCTGGCAGGCCAGCGGATCAGCAGCGGTGATCGGACTCCCCCTTCGTCTGTTGATCCCTTACGTCCTTTCATTCCTCCATTCCAGCGAAAGCTGTTCGGGCCGTTGTCGCTGAAGTAAAGGACGATGGTGTCTTGATCCAGCTTCAAATCATCCAGTTGCGTCAGGATTCGGCCGACATTCCAGTCGATGTTTTCGCACATCGCCAGAGCCGCTCGAGTCATTGCGGGATCTTCGTCCTGAGGCCCGTCGTATCGCTTTTTCAGCTCCGCGTTCTTGAATTTATCGTAGAAACGATCAGGGACTTGCATGGGAGTGTGAGGCGTATTGAGTGCCAGGTAGCAGAAGAAGGGAGACTTGCGATGACCTTCGATGAATTTCAGGGCATGGTCAGTAAGATCGTCCGCCATAAATCCCTTGCCGCGAACGATACGACCGTTGTGCTCCAGCGGAGCATCGAAGTAATCAC
Source organism: uncultured Schlesneria sp. (assembly GCA_903911795.1). Classification (GTDB taxonomy): domain Bacteria; phylum Planctomycetota; class Planctomycetia; order Planctomycetales; family Planctomycetaceae; genus Schlesneria. The sequence goes on along the minus strand of CAIWEX010001009.1, from coordinate 686 downwards.
CCCAATGCCCCGAACAGAATCCGTAGAACTCGTCGAATCCGCGACCGTTGGGATGGTAGGGGTATTGAGTCCCATTGTGCCATTTTCCAAACACTGCGGTGGCATATCCGGCGAATTTGAAGAGATCAGCAATGGTTCGTTCATCCAGATCCAGACGTTCGCCCCCGGTGGAAACGTTCCAGACATTTCCGCGCGGGTGATATCGTCCGGTCAAGAACTCCGCCCGAGTTGGCGAGCAGACCGGGCAGACGAAAAACCTTTCGAAGATCGCGCCGTCACGGCCCAGGGAATCGATGTGCGGAGTCTGCAGGTTGGTGTTGCCGTGAATACTGAGATCGCCCCATCCCTGATCGTCCGTCAGGATCACCACGACATTCGGTCGTTCCGCGCCGAGAACGATTGCCGTTGAAACCGTGGCGAAAACATGAACACAAACCAGTAGCAAGATTGCTGGAAGTGGAGTACGCCGAGTTGGAGTCAATTCGATACGCGGACGGCAGATTCTGAGGGGGAACAAAGGAAGCTCCTTCAAGGATGTCATGCGGGGGGGCGTTAACGGCCAAAACCCTCGTTCAGATGGCACAACTTCGAGCCCGGCATCTGAGTTCAAAAAAGAGAAGATTACACCTGGCCAACGGTGACATTCTGCTGGAATTTGTGTGGCTGCTTTACAATCTTCGCAGAAC
>CAIWEX010001008.1 GCA_903911795.1 uncultured Schlesneria sp. | reverse complement strand
CGCTCAAAGCGCTTTCTTCAAAGAGCTGAAGATCGGTTATCAGGCTGACGCCGGAACGCAACTTGGCGCCGTAATCAACCCGACCCAGCGCCGTCGGATTCTTGCGGCTCAGCAGGAAACCGTGGAACGAGGCGGCAAGGCGATTCTGGCGGGGGGCGAAGCGACTGTTGCTGGTAAGAACGGCTTTTATCTGAAGCCAGCTCTCTATCGCACCGAGCCAGGCCTCAACGTCAATCCGCTCGAAGTCTTCCACACCTACGCGACCATCTGTCCGGTTTCTTCAGCAGAAGAAGCTCTGCAACTGGCCAACGCCTCTCCATATGGCTTGGGTGCCAGCATCTGGACGAAAGACATCAAGCGAGGTGTCAGCCTCGCCAAGCAGTTCCGGGACGGAACCTGCCAGGTCAACTGCCACAACTCGATCGCCTACGGCCTGCCATACGGCGGCCAGGGAATTTCCGGTGGTCCTGGCGGAGGGGTGAACTGCGAAGAGACGTTCCTCGACTACACGCAGGTCAAGGCCGTTTACGTCGCCGACTATCCGGCCTGATCTCCTGATTGACTGAAGAACGCGACGCCTGCCGACATCGGCAGGCGTTTTTCATTTCTTTGTTCTCGATCTGAGAATTTCAAAGTTACATCAGGATTGAGTTGTGGACGGTGCCGCTGATGTCAGTCAGTCGCATGTCGCGTCCTGCATATCGGTACGTCAGGTGCTGGTGGTCGAGTCCAAGGATGTGCAGAATCGTTGCGTGCAGGTCGTGAATGTGCATCGGGTTGTCCACCGCTTCATAGCCAAGTTCGTCCGTCTGGCCATATGCCATGCCGGGTACAACACCACCTCCGGCGAGCCAGAAGGTAAAACCTTTGTTGTTGTGATCTCGTCCGTCATCATTCTGCCCGTGAGGAGTGCGACCGAACTCGCCTCCCCAAACGACGAGCGTATCATCGAGTAACCCTCGCGCACGCAGGTCGGTTAACAATCCCGCTATTGGTCGATCAACCGCCCTGGCGTTTCGAGTGTGTCCCGCCTTCAGGCTGCGGTGCTGGTCCCAGTCTCCGTGTGAAAGTTCGACAAAGCGAACGCCTGATTCAAGGAAGCGACGTGCGAGCAGGCATTGGCGACCAAAGTCGGCCGTTGCCGGATCGTCCAGGCCGTAGAGTTCCTTCGATATTGGTGACTCTCCTGCAATGTCCATAACACCGGGGACTTTATCTTGCATCCGAAACGCCAGTTCATACGACTCGATCACCCCTTCGACTCCGGGGTGAACGTGCTCACGTTCAATGAGATCGCGATTCATCGCCTGAATTAGATCAAGCTGCCTTCGTTGAGTTGGCTTGAAGAGTCGGGGATTACCGATATTCCCGATCCGAGCTTGTGCGATTGGTTGTCCCTCACTACCGATCCGAGTTGCCTGGCATGCAGACGGCAGAAACGCACTGCCATAGTTCTGGGCTCCACCATTGCGACCTGTCGGTTTGATGGCGATGAAGCCTGGAAGATCGTCTGTTTCACAGCCCAGTCCGTACAAGGTCCATGCCCCGAGTGACGGCCGGATGAATTGTGAATTTCCTGTGTGTAACATCAGGCAGGCTTCAGGATGAGCCGGTAGATCGGTGTGCAGACTGTTAATGACACATAACTCATCTGCGTGCTTAGCGATCTGCGGAAATAATTCAGAGATCCATAACCCGCATTGTCCATGTTGTGCGAATTTCCACGGCGAACCCATCAGCTTGGCTCCCGCAATCCGTCCTGGCCGAGAAGATGTCTTGCCGTTGGCCGACGAAAGTTCCGGCTTGTAGTCGAAT
>CAIWEX010001007.1 GCA_903911795.1 uncultured Schlesneria sp. | reverse complement strand
GACAAGATGATTCCTGAAGCGGCATTCGTACTGGCAGAATCGGATGTCGCGGTCTGGACCAGTCATGCTCGACTGAGCGGTTCTGCCTTTTTTCTGGGACCGACATATAGTTCCGATGATACCCCTCACGGGATCATGGAAAAAATTCTGATTCCGTTTACAGAACGTCTGATGTAGCCTTACCCCTGCCAATGGCACGACCATGCAGATCACACTGACCATCGTTCCGACAAGACATCAGCACGCTGCAGAAGCGTGGCTGGTGACCGGTACGACTCCGCAAGAATGGTTGGCAGTGATTCGCCAGTGGGGGATTCCACTGGAATGTGTCGTCTTGCGGCCGATAAGCAGCACCGGAGCGCTGGTGACGTGGGATAGGTCGTCGAAGGAAAACGACAAACACATAGGAATAATGGGAATTATGGGAATTATGTCCCAGTCAGTTCCCATGAATCCCATTCTTCCCATAAATCCCAGCGAATCTTTCCCTGTCCCAGTCAGTCCGCCAATTCCCTACCGCGTGCTGCAATCGCGACTATTTCTTCCCGCCAATGCGGATTTATTCCCCGCGATCAGTGACAGCGAACTGGCTGCTTTACTGCCGATTGAATCATCCGCAGAATTGGTCTGGCATCCCACGTTGGGATTGGTGCGCTTCGACGCAGCCGATCGTCTACGTGTCGTCGACCTGCTGCAATTTCCGTTGAGAACTGATTCCCATTGGGGACGCGCAGTTTCAGGAACGGCATTTCGATCACGGTTGATTTCGGTCGAACCGCGAGTCAGTCCCACGGTCGTCGAGATGATGCAAATCGCTGGACGGGAAATCGGCAACAATTCAATCCACGAACTTCCCCCGACACCAGAAGAAGGTCTGCGGGGAAAAATCGATCAATGGACGAAGCCACTGCGAAATGCCTGGAAGAACCTGACAAAGCGCACTCCGTCACCGCCGCAGAATCCAGAACAAAAGATAACGGCCCCGAAGTCAGGGGCTTCAGGGGGAATGCTGCTATCGGCTCTTGGCGGTCTACTGGCCCCCGTTGCGATCATGGGGGAATTGCTGAGCAGAATGATTCCCAAATCTATCATCGATCAAGCCGCCCGACTGCGCGAAATCGATCGACTGATGAATCTCTTGAAAGAAGACCCGGATGCGGGATTGAAATTCGCTTTGCCCATGGGTGGTCAGGCGGCACCACGCGGAATTGGACCGGCGACAAATGAACTTGTCGGTCGAAACGTCGAATTTGGGTTAGGGAATCTGTTTACCAGCCGACCTGTTGATCCATGGGATATTCCGCCATCGCAACAAGCTCAACTTGTGCAGATGTACCGGAACCTGGCCGAGCGTGAAATCCGCTTGGGCCGCCACCGTCGAGCTGCATACATCTATGCAGAGTTGCTGGGCGACATTCAGGCGGCTGCGAACGCACTTGAGAACGGGCGACACTATCGCGAAGCTGCAGCGCTGTACCGCGAGCGTCTGAATCGACGGGCCGATGCGGCTCGTTGTCTCGAACGAGGAGGCCTGCTCGACGAAGCGGCAGAGCAGTACGTTCAGTTGAAAATGTATGACCAAGCAGCAGATCTCTATCATCGACTCGAACGCCCTGACGAAGCAGAGCATCTGATTCGCCTCTGGGCTTCAGAATTGAAGTTGCAGGGTAACTACTTACGAGCCAGCGAGATCTTGCATCAAAAATTGCAGGACATCGACGGAGCCTTGATGCTGCTCAATGAGGGGTGTTCGACGGATTTGTCTTCCGCCGAAGCCTGTCATCGGGAATACTTTGCATTACTCGGTCAGCACGGTCGACACCAAGCGGCTGGTCGGCGAATTGCCGCGTTTCGTCAGCAGACGCTGGCTAAGTCACGAGCTGTCGTGATGGCTCGAGTACTCTCAAGTGTCGCCACTCGATATGAAGATGCGTCTGTCCGGGCATCCGCGTTCGATGTGACTCAAGCCCTCGTTTCACGGACTCTCCCTGTGACATCGCCGGCTGAGGCCGCAGCGCTATTAGGATCACTCCGTTCGCTTGTACCAGAAGATCGACTTCTAACCCGCGACTGTGACCGATTCGTACGAATGAAAGAAGCCGAAATTTCCAAGCCCCGACAGAAGCGACAGGCATCTGGTCTGGAAATCGTTCAGGAATTCGAACTGGCGAAAAAATCGGTCCAGTGGACAACGGCTGTTGCAACGGGCGATGCATTGTTTGCTGCGGGAATCGACGACGTCGGTGACGTGACACTTCAACGCGTTCCCTGGACGCATGTTGACTTTCAGGTGATCAGTGCAACCTGGCTGAAAACTCGCCAGCCTAGTCGACGAATTATGCTCGATGTTCTGGAGTTCTCCAGAAAGATCCTGATTCATCCTGCCGGGGACAGTGGACTCGCTCCCGTTGACTGGAAAATTATCCGCGCTGACCCCGCAAACACGCATCAGGAAAACGTTGGCTCCCCGACTTGGGCCAGTGAATCGACACTCGCATTTACCAGGGCGGCCGGGAGGTCAGTCATCTGGTGTGTGCGTGCCTCGGATTTTGGAAAAGTCGAATTGATTGCTTACAGCCCTGAAGGAGATCGGCTCTCCAGTATCACGACCCCTTTTGAATTTGGCGCAGAAGACACTGATATTCACGAGTTTCCCGTTTCGATTGCTACGAAGGGATGGCACACGCGAATTGCATCCGGACAGTTCATATTCCGACCACCATTGATTGACGCCAGTCCATGGGACGCGATCGAAAACGTGACCCGACTCGATGAAAATATCAACTCACTTCACTGGTCCCCCGACGGATTAGATTGTCTCGTGGCCTTGACCCAGTCAGGTGGCGTGATGATCTGTGAGCCAATCCAGCATAATCAACCCACCCCATTTGCCGAGGAGATGGTGTCACCGGTGGGAACATTCCTGCCAACGGGGATCTTCGCCATCGCTGACGAACGTGCATGCCGTGCTTTCACCTTCGAAAAAGGGATTGTCAAGCAATTGCGGGAATCCCCACTCCCCAGCCCTGCCATCGCAGTGACACGAACCAGTAAGCTGGGAGAATTCGCGGTACTCTGCAAAGATGGCGTCGTGCGGATCTTTGAGATCCGACCTTAGGCATTGATACGCGTTGGTTCGAACAACTCAAACAACAGGAACAATCAATGATTTCGAAGGAACGGCCGGCAACGACGTCGAGGAGTCACGACTCGCATCTTTTGCCGTTTAAATGCTTGCGGTTCCGCATCGTTCCCTTAGTCTTTGCGGTCCTGCTGTATCATGTATTCGCCGATCTGCTCCCAGCGGCGGAACCTGCGGCATTTCGAGTCGAATCCAACTTGAAAGCGGCGGTCTCCAAAGTCGATATTACGCCGCCACCTGATACTCCGGTCGTAGGTCACATTCGACCCGTCAATGGAGTTCGCGATCCCCTGCGTGCCGGAATACTTCTGCTGGCGAATGAACAGACGCGTGCGGCAATCGTGACGCTCGATCTGATCAACGCTCCCAGTGAAATGGTGGCAGCAATACGAGACGTTGTTGCCAGTAAGACCGAGACACCTCGTGAAAACATCATGGTCGCGGCCTCGCATAATCACTCCGGCCCCGGTTGGTCGCGTGAGACTGCCTGGAGTCGGGCTATGGTCGAGAAAATCGGCCAGGCAGCGGCGGCTGCGGTGGGGAAAATGCGACCAGTTTCTATCGGTTACGCCGAAGATGAAATTGATTTCAACATCAACCGTCGCAAGGTGATCAACGGACGGGCCGTCGTGCGACTTAATCCTGATGGCCCCTGCGATCATCGAGTCAAGGTGCTGCGATTCGACGATGGCCAGACACTGGAACCGATGGCCATTCTGATGCACGCGGTCTGTCATCCCTGCGTCTTCACGTGGGGCGACAAACTGACTCCTCCTTTCCCCAATGGCTTCCCGAAAATCAGTGCGGACTTCCCGGGTGAGGCCCAGACGTTTGTCGAAAAG
>CAIWEX010001006.1 GCA_903911795.1 uncultured Schlesneria sp. | reverse complement strand
GTTCGACTATCGAAATGGGGAAATTGTCGTTAAGAATCCCAGCGAAGAGCTCCTCGGCAAAATGAAGAGAATCGCCACTGTTTTGCATGCCAACGTAATTGGAGATGACGGCGAATTCTACTAACCCTTAGTCGAAGCTAAAACCGGAATTGCCGACCGAACCGCTTTGGTTAACCTGACCCGCAGTTGTCGATAGGCTCAATCTGATGGTGTGTTGATAAGTGGCCCGTTAATTCTCGCGGCACTTCTCCTTGAACGACATAGGCATTCTCAGATGCTTACCGACGCTGAGTTCGATCGCCGCAAGCCTGTTTGGACCGCGTTTTCGGAGTTCTGGCTTGATACCGAACTTGATGAAAGCGACTTGCAGCACATTGCGAAGACGGCAATCGTTTCTGGTTATTCGATTGCAGAGTTGCGAGAAATCTATCTCTACGAAGTTGCGCCGGTGGTCTATCCGAATATTATTGCCGTCGCCGGGCAATGGGCAGGATTTGACGAACATTGGCTTCACGCAGAGGCACGCAAGCGAGCCGATCATCGAAGTCTATGGCTGCGATTTGTCGCCTTCATTGGTATCGGAGGCTGCCTCATGACTCATGCGACAGAACGCTATTGGAAACGGATAACTTCTTTGATCTCAATCGGAACTGAAGGATTACCGCCCTGCGGGAGGCTGGTTTCTTAGAGTCGGAAAAGCTCGCATTGAGCGCCGGTCCTCCAAGATTTGTCGGGATTGGTCCGATAGCACTGGTGGACTGGCGCGGCGAATTGCCGCTGGTTCTGAACCCATCAATTCAATTGCGCACTACGGAATTTGAGCCGATACGATTTTAGGGGTATTGCCCACCTGGATTGGAAGTGTGACAAACGAGATCTTTCCGGGCTCTCGTGTCCATTCATTCCAGACTCGCTGCAAACCCGCGATGTCATGGATCGAGTAATGATTCTGCAATGCTGATTCGATTCCACTCGTCCGCGACTCTTCAATGAAGTCTGCAAACTTTGCTGGAGTCGATTTCTGGATGAGCAGCGACGTCAACGCCAGACTTTGACCGTAGTAGGCATCTCGCAAATGTGGGGCAGGCAGACGCGTGAATGACAGGACATCCGCAATCGGGCACGTTGTGTTTGTCCTCAATAACTTTTGAAGATTCTCCAAACGCTCGCGATGCTTGTCGGCCGACTCGCTGAGCATTGCGATCCCTTCATCGGCCCAGCGAGGCAGCGACTGCCCCTGAAATCGTTCGCCCAGAACGACGTGAGTCATCTCATGCGGTAAAGCGGCATTCGACCAGTCGCTGGCGTCGGCTCGGACATCAATCCTTCGCCGGACAGTGACTCCCTGGTCAAAGTTCATGATGGTTGAGCCAACGGAGGTGTCTCCCGGCCGTCCCAGAGCTGCGTTGTAGGCTTCCCGAGTTGGATGAACATAGAGATCACACTTGATCGCCCAGTGGACAGTTTCGGCCGTGGGATTCCATGTGGCGCGCAATCGAGATCGCCAGGCCTCGCAACTTTCCGCCAGTCGCCGTCCTTCCTCGTCCGAAAGTTGGCACCAACATCGAAAGTTCTGGGATTCGATGATCCTCCAACCTCCCGAAATCCGAACCTCAATGGCTTGGGATGCAGCGGCTTCGACGAGGTCAGTCGGCTGGGCCGCGAGGAGGGATTGCGTGAGGAGTGCCGACAGGCTGCAAACAAGCACGGCAATTCGGCACATCGCAAAATTCCTCTCTGGCCGCCAAAAAATGAGCGAACGAGAGTCTGCCAAAGGAAAACGCCGTGCCGCATATTTTTCGGACCGGCCGTTTTATCCGCAATCGCCGATTTTTAAATGACTTGTGAACAGCGAGCGTTTCTCCTGAGGGCAGATAAAAGGATTGGCTGGCCCCATGACTGCCCATTGTTCGTGCGGCACTGCCGCTTGTCCTTGCTGATCAGAAAATTGGTCGAAATCCGAAACTTCAGGAAAAATGGCTGAACCCGCAAAGTCGATGCGACCGATAAAAGTTGATGACGCGTGCGTACCGGGATCGCCACTTCTTTGTGGAAAATTATCCTTGCTGGCTAGCCCCTGTGATTGAATATGCTCGAAAGTCGATGCGAATGGAGCGGCTTGGTGGGCTCTTGCTCACTGTGCTGGTCACTTCGACGGCATTGACGGGCTGTCACCATAATTCACGCCAGACCATGACCGATCTGTGGACCGCTCCACAGCGTTGGTCTGGAAGGATTGAACTGCCGACAATCGCCGAAAAAAGCGAACCTTCTGTTTCTGCGAATAATGCGGCAACCGCCGTTGCGAAAGCTCCCGCAGCAGAAGATGTTGCGGACGAATCGGCTGGTAAGGCCGTGGTTCAGGTCGCCGATTCGAACGAGACCGCCATGTCCAACCAGGGTGTCTCGGCGAACTCAAAAAATGAAGGTTTGGTGACGCTCGAGTTCAACGATTCTGCAACGGATCTGGAACCTCTGACGACGTCCTCTCCCCAATCCGTGTTCACCGATTCATCTGCCGAACAACTGGAACGACTGCAGGCCGCTATCAACGATGACGCCGAGCGTGCCGACACGCGGTCTCGGATTGTCAACGGCGGACACGATGTTCGTTTGCGAGTGGAATCGATGTTGGAAAAGTCGCGTCGGCTGTTCGATCTCGGTCAATTGAGGGAAGCTCGCCATACAGCGAAGATCGCTCAGGAAATCGGTGATTCGGCTCGTCTGGATTTTTCGCCCGAAGAAGAACGTCCGGTCGATCTGGTCCAGCGAATCGACGACCATATTCGTGGCGAAGAGTCCGCTGATTCCACTCCGCCAGGTTCTGCGGCGGAACCTGTGGTGACTGCGGACAAGAATCCCACAGGGGCCAAAACACCCGTGGCGAAAGAGCAAGACTCTTCAAATCGACAACGCCGAGATTGGAGTGGACTGGCCGTGTTCCGCCGGGAACGAAAAGCGATAACTGCAGATCAGGCGGGTAATCCGGCAGGATTGGGGGCAGCGAAGAAGACACCAATCGTGCAGCTTTCCCTGGACGGAGATCGAGCCGCCACTGACGAGGCTGACGGTGCTGTCGTTCAGGCCAATCGAAGCGTGAGCATCAAGCAAAGTCTTCCCCAGGGGAGTGCGAATCCGTCACTGTCGTACCCGGCGGAATCCGAGCCGATCGAACCGACGGATTTGCAAACAAATCGGGAACCGACTGAAGAGCCGCCAGAACTGACGGAAGATGCTGTGGCAATGACCGACGTCGCTCCCGATGAAAACGGTGTCAATCCGGCGTGGACTGGTGATCGGCTGAAGCCACCGAGTGCTACCGACGAAGATTCGCCCCCTCCCGCCGATTTCGACGAAAGCCGCCCGATTTCGGCGTTTCGGGAGATCAATTCTCCCCCGCAGACAAGCCTTCAGATGCCAATGATTTCCGGTGACGAACGCCCTGCCAGTTGGGGGACTTATGTTGCCGCAACCCTCTTCTCCCTCTGTGCGGTTGCCGCGATCTTCTGGTATCGCCGCGGAGCAACGTAGGCCGGAAAAGATTTCTCGCCACTTTTTGCGTCTGCATTCTGAGAATTTATGACGTAGGTTTGGGGAAAGCACCGTCGCGCGACCGCACTCAGCGGGCCAACGGCGATGTATGACTTGAGATGCCGTATCCCAACGGGAGTGGAAAATCCGGTTTTTCCGGACCACCCGAATCGGCACGTAATCCCCCGTCGGAGATAACATGAAAACGCCAGATCCCTGGAGTCGTCCCAGCCTGCACGATCTTCGTGCGGTTCTCGAGAGCATCGAAAAGGTCGATGGGACCAACCTGCGAAACAACGAGCGGATCGAATTGACGGTCCCTGCTGAAGTGACGACGATGCGTGGCAATGCTGTTTCAGCGATGACACGTGAAATCAGTCGATTCGGAATCGGGTTGTTGCATCGCGGCAGCGTCTCGCCGGGGGAAGTGACAGTCAAGATGGCCAGTGAGTCACGCGAATACGTCTATCGAGTCGCGATCGAATGGTGCGTCCCTTGTGAGCACGGGATGTACATGAGCGGCGGCCGATTCCTGAGCAAACCAGGCTCATCCGATGAGGCTGTGTGAGGGAACGGCTAAGTAACTCCGTTCCGCAACCGGGAAGTATTAGAAACGCAGAGATCGCTGAGGACGCAGAGGTAAGTTTAGAGGCGATTGCCTTTCTCTTGGCTTCCCTCTGCGGCCTCCGCGATCTCTGCGTTTCTAAATGAAATTTCCAATCGCTGAAGCTGCGCGATTGCACTTCGGCCATCGGTCGTGCGTGCCTTCTACTTCTCGTTCGGCTGATGATCAATACGCCAGGCCTCGTTGAAATAGCCAGCGCGGATGACCTCCTCGGTTGCCAAATCTTTTGCATCAGAAATCTTCAGCACGGCCCAGTCTCCCCAGCGTGGAAACAGCAGGTAATTGAGTTTGTTCAGTTCTGCTTCTCGAAACGTATGCCCGCTGTTCAGGACAACGTAGCGTCCATTGGCGCCGGGAAGTGAGTTCGGTGAAATCAGCGCCGGGACATGGTTTCCCGCTGGATATTCCGTCTCGCCGACGCGCAGTTTTTCTCGCGTCCAGGTGATGGCCAAGCCGGGTAATGCACGTGCAATCAAGGAATTGCTGCCGGGATCGCCAAACAGAATCAGATTACGATTCCGCAGGTCCTCGTCAGTGACGGCGGTGTCATCCTTGATCGGTAGTTCTCCGCGAAAGTAGTGATGCCATTCCTCGCTGAATCGCTTCAAGCTCGCTTCGGCATAGTTCTGTGCCGCTGGATTCCAGGCTCGACCGGTCCCGCGTACGCACAGAAATGGCGTTGCAAAAGCATCGTCGATCGGACCTTGAAGCCCCGGTCGCTTGCCTTTGTTCGCTTCCATCTTGTCGCTGGGTTCTAATTGCCAGCGACCGTCACGTAACGAAAAGACCAGCTGTTTTGCCGACTGTCGGCTGTCCGGAATCGCAATCACGACCTCACCGATGCTGACTGTTTTTGGAAGCTTTCCCTGTTTGAAAGTGCTTGCCCCATCGGTGTCAAACGGACTTGTTCGCCACTCGCGTCGAATGGCGAACCGGGAGATGTTCCTTGGTTCCTGGGTCACGATCGCATCATCGGTCATGCGGGCCGAAAACTCGGCGCGATTGTAATGTTGATTCAATCCAAGGACCTGCAGCCAATGGCATTCGCTGTACTTCAAGGTCCACGTCACAAACCTCAAATTGTCAGGTGTTCGATTCAATCCCGCAGTAGCAAATTCGCCGATACGTCGCATCTGCTCTGCATGCGTGACAGGATCAATCACGTGACCTGTTCCCGGTGAGATCAGGTTGACCATCGTCAATCCCTCACGGCGCATCGCGTCACCCATCAGGACATGCGCCTGAAAGAAAATGTCTTTTTCACCCATACAGGCAATGGCTGGGACCATTCCTGCATTGGCGGCGTAATCGATGGAATCGAGCATATGCAGTCCGCGTTCCTGGTGTTCGGGAAGTTCCCCCACTTTGACGAAGTTCGGCAGCGGAGTTTCCGAGAAGCGGTGGGTATCGACATAACCGCAGTATGGTCCCAGGGCGACAAATCGGTCGGGATGTTTCAGACCAAGATGCCAGGTTCCAGACGCCCCCATCGACATCCCTCGCAGCACGATCTGGTCACGGTCAACG
>CAIWEX010001005.1 GCA_903911795.1 uncultured Schlesneria sp. | reverse complement strand
GCTCCATTGCATCATCCGCTCGGCAGAAGTTTCTGGCTACATTTGTTCACTCAGCCATCAGCCGGAACGCGCTAACGTCCGGTTAAAACGATGAATGCCGTCAAACGACATATGTCGCGTTGCATTCACACCCGTGAAGCCCGAGGCTACTACCGAGCCGCAATTCGCGGGGATCGATCCATCGTCCCTCGATTCCGTTCGCTGCGAATTGCAATGAGGCTCCATCGTCTCATCCGCTCGGCAGAAGTTTCAGGCTTCCATTGTTCACTCAGCTATCAGCCGGAACGCGCTAACGTCCGGTTCAAACGACGAATGCCTTCAAACAACATATGTCGTGTTGCATTCACATCCGTGAAGCCCGAGGCTTCTACCGAGCCGCAATCCGCGGGGATCGATCCATCGTCCCTCGATTCGATTCGCGGCGAATTGCAATGAGGCTCCAGCGCCCCATCCGCTCGGCAGAAGCTTCCGGCTTCTTTTGTTTACTCACCCATCAGCCGGAACGCGCTAGAGTCCGGTTCAGGCAGCAGGACGACCGTTAACACGACAGGGCGTTAAAATTCCCATGAATTTCACTCGGCCCCGATCAATTCTTAATTCGTGGGCCAACCTCTTCAGATCAGCGTCCATCAGTGGTTCAAAATTCTTGCTGCATTCGTGTTGTGCATGCGAGGATTCTAACAATCGCACATGCATTCGCAACAGAAAAATAAGTGTCCGCAACAGAAAAACAACAGACGAGGAGTTGTTGGCAGGCGTCATCCGATTGCCAGTGCTAGACTTAGATGCAGACAAATAATTTTCAGCATTTTTCCTGTGCGGAGATTTTCCTGTGCCTCGACCACGAACCGTCGTCACTGTCGCTGCCATCGAAGACACCGCCGAAAAGCTGCTGGAACTAGGAGCTCAACTGACCGAAGTTGCTCTCAAACTCAAGCAGGCCAACATGAACGAAGCATTGCTCCCTTGGACCAATGCCCATTGGCGATCTGTTGATAAACTGGTCGAAGCGGGTCTCCCGCTGCTGGGCGCAACCCTCAGCGAAATCAATGCCTTCAAATCTGGCCGTAAATCGACGGCAGCGTTGGAGCAGGAACGGTCGCTTCGCGACTATGCCCGCCGTAAAGAACGAGATGCCGCTGCCAGTGATCAGAAGCCCGAAAAGCGGCCACGCGGGCGACCAGCCAAGAAAGCGACATGATACTTCGACCGCTCGGTGTCGATAAAACGGGTCGATGAAGTGGACGGCGTGGAAATAATTCCACTGGCGTCATCTGCCGGTTAGAGTTTTTCCGTAAAAGGGTCCCGTCAATTGAATCCGTCCCTGGTCTGGTTTCGTGCTGATCTCCGTTTGGATGACAATCCTGCACTTCAGGCCGCCATTGACCGAGGGGGGCCGGTGATTCCGGTCTTCATCAGGTCAACCAACGATGACGGAAGCTGGCCATCCGGCGAGGCGAGTGATTGGTGGCTGCATCAGTCGCTGAGTTCCCTTTCGACTTCCCTGCAAAAAATCGGCGGAGGATTGGTTCTGCGGCAGGGGCCGTCGGCAGCCGTTTTGCACAAACTGATTCAGGAAACGGGTGCTGGTGCCGTCTTCTGGAATCGGCGGTACGAACCGGCCGTCAGGGAAACCGATTCGAAGGTCCGAACTTCGCTGCAACAGGCGGGCATCACGACTGCTGATTTCAATTCCCAATTGATATTTGAGCCATGGGAAATTGCGACGAAAGAGGGGCGTCCGTATCAGGTCTTCACCCCCTATTGGCGAGCCTGTCTGCAGAAGGGGCTGACGTCGAAGCCGATCCCGACCCCCAAAACAATTCCATGGCCGGAAGTCTGGCCCGATTCCGTTCCGCTGGCCTCTTTTCAATTGGAGCCGACACGCGACTGGGGGACTGGTTTGAAGGAACACTGGAATCTGGGTTGCCACGGGGCGGCAGAGCGTCTGAAAGAATTCCTTCGGCTTCCTGTGAATCAGTATGCGGTCGACCGCGATCAGCCCGCCGTCATCGGAACCTCGCGACTTTCACCGCATCTCCATTTTGGAGAAATCAGTCCGAGGACGATCTGGCACGCCGTTCATCAAACGCTGACACGATCTCCTGGAGATTCCACGGGGGCTGAAACATATTTGAAGGAGATTGGTTGGCGCGAGTTCGCGCACCATCTGCTCTATCATTTTCCCCAGACAACGGATCATCCGTTGCGATCTGAATTCGCGGATTTCCCCTGGGAGGACAACGAGCCTGCGTTACGAGCCTGGCAACGTGGTATGACCGGCTACCCGATCGTTGATGCCGGGATGCGGGAACTTTGGAAGACCGGATGGATGCACAATCGAGTTCGGATGATCGTCGCATCGTTCCTCGTCAAAGATCTGCGACTGCACTGGAGACATGGAGCACGCTGGTTCTGGAACACACTCGTCGACGCAGATCTGGCGAGCAACACCCTGGGCTGGCAGTGGAGTGCGGGTTGCGGTGCCGACGCCGCGCCCTATTTCCGAGTCTTCAATCCCGTGCTGCAGTCGCAGAAATTTGATCCCCAGGGGGAATACCTCGCGCGATGGCTTCCCGAACTCGCAGCACTCCCTCCCAAGTGGATCCATGCTCCCTGGACAGCACCGGCAGACGTGTTGAAATTCGCCGGCGTGGCATTAGGAAAAACCTACCCGCGGCCGATGGTCGATCACGGCGAGGCCCGCGATCTGGCGCTGGCGGCCTTCCAGAAAATCAAACGAAGCGTGTGAAACCTCATTCGGCGAATGAGTCCAACACGCGAGCGTACGCGGCATACGTCCCTGCATCGAATAAGACATAGCGGACGGCGATTGCCGCGGGCGTACGCAGCAGGAATTGACGAGTTTCATCCAGCGAATTCTCGGCCGCGAGATCCACTGGAAAACTGTAGACTCCAGTACTGATTGCAGGAAAGGCAATGCTGGTACACTGGTTCTGTACCGCCAACTCCAGACAGCGACGGTAGGCCGATCGCAGCAACCCCGGTTCTCCGGCGCGGCCGCCGCGCCAGACTGGGCCCACCGCATGAAATATGAAGCGGGCAGCTAGGTTGCCCGCGCTGCTCAGAACGGCATCACCAGTGGGACAGCCCAAGGGATACCGTGCCAGCGTTTCCTGATGCACAGCTGGTCCCGCAGAGATCGG
>CAIWEX010001004.1 GCA_903911795.1 uncultured Schlesneria sp. | reverse complement strand
TCTTCTGGAACTTGAAGTAGCCGATCCCTCGCTTGCCCGAGACTTCGACATTCAATTCGGTTCCGTTCGCTCGCGATTCGCGAATTCGCCCCTGAGCCAACCGCAGCACACTGCCATTATATCCACCGCACAGCCCACGGTTTGACGTGATGACCAGCAGGATACTCTTCTTTTCCGTTTCGCGTTGCTGCAGCAGCGGATGACTGAGCGACGCGCCATCGCCGGATAGTGTCTGTGACAGGTCTGCAACGATTTCCGAAATTTTTCGGGTGTATGCCGCCGCTTCGACAGCACGGTCCATGGCTTTCTTGAAGCGCGCCGTCGCAACCAGTTCCATCGTTCGCGTGATCTTGCGAACGTTGCGAACGGCCTTCAACCGCTTGATGATCGCCCGTGCTTTTGCCATGACCTATCTTCTAATCGACCGGATTCCTGACACTTTCAGTCTGTAACGCGAGAATCAGCGGCGGGATCAGAATCCCGCCTGATTCACATTTACTTGTGGGTCTCTTCCCAATTGCGACGCCATTCTTCCAAAGCCGCCTTCAGTGCTGCTTCGGTCTTGTCGTCCAGCACTCCGGTATTGACCAGTACATCGCGAACTTCGCTCTTTTGTTCACGCATGAATTCGAGCATGTTGGTTTCCGCTTCTTGCACGCGGGGAACCGGCACCTTGTCGAAGTAACCCTTCGACCCGGCGTAAATACTCATCACCTGGTCTGCTGCGGGCAGCGGTCGGAACTGCGGCTGCTTCAACAGTTCGACCATGCGGTAACCCCGGTCGAGCTGCTGCTGAGTTGCCTTATCCAGTTCGGTACCGAGCTGTGCAAACGCTTCCAGTTCGCGGAAAGCGGCCAAATCCAGTCGCAGGCTACCAGCGACCTTTTTCATAGCCTTGGTCTGTGCGTTACCACCGACGCGCGACACCGAGATACCGACGTTGATAGCGGGACGAACACCCTTGAAGAACAAGTCGGGCTCCAGGTAGATCTGACCGTCCGTGATCGAGATCACGTTCGTCGGGATATACGCGGAAACTTCCCCTTCGAGCGTTTCAATGATTGGCAAAGCCGTCATTGAACCACCGCCGAGTTCGTCACTCAGCTTTGCCGCACGTTCAAGAAGTCGGCTGTGGCAGTAGAACACGTCCCCGGGATAAGCTTCGCGCCCAGGAGGTCGTCGCATCAGCAACGACAACTGGCGATAAGCAGTTGCCTGGCGGGTCAAGTCATCATACACCACGAGCGTGTGCTTGCCTTGATACATAAAGTATTCGGCAATTGCTGCACCAGCGTAAGGAGCAATGTATTGCAGAGGGGCTGGATCGCTGGCCGAGGCACTGACAACGATGGTGTAGTCCATAGCGCCGGCATTGGTCAACGCGTCGATAACTCGTGCCGTCGTGCTGGAACGTTGCCCGCAGGAAACGTACACACAGATGACATCGCCACCCTTCTGGTTGATGATAGCATCGACGGCGACGGCGGTCTTGCCGGTCTTACGATCGCCAATGATCAGTTCTCGCTGACCACGTCCGACGGGGGTCATGGCATCGACAGCTTTGATCCCTGTCTGCAGCGGCTGCTTCACAGGCTGCCGTGCGGCAACGCCAGGTGCCATTGTTTCCAGTGGCCGAGTTGATTCCGCCATCACTGGACCTTTACCGTCCAGTGCGACGCCCAGTGGATCGACGACACGCCCGATGAGCGCATTCCCCACGGGAACCGACAGCAGGGCACCGGTCGTACGGACCTCGTCCCCTTCGGAAATTTTCAGGTAATCGCCGAGAATGATCACCCCGACGCTGTTCTCTTCCAGGTTGAACACCTGTCCGCGAACACCGCTGGAGAATTCGACCATTTCACCGGCCATGGCCGAAGCCAGACCGTAAACTCGCGCGATTCCGTCACCCACTTCGACAACGTGTCCGACTTCACTAGTTTGAAGCTGGCCACGAAAGTCTTCAATTTCCTTCTGGATGACTGAAGCGATCTCGCCCGCGTTGAATTTCATTCAGACACCTCTCGCGCAATCGAGCGCGAAGTTGCTTAACTTGAGTCTTAAGGGATCCATCGTAGACCGTATCGCCCACGCGAACGACCAGTCCACCGACCAACGTCGAATCTACTCGAGTCTCGAGAATCGGCTCACACGCCAACGACGTGCGCAACGCAGATCGAATCGACTCCAATGCTTCACCACTCAGGGCTGCAGCACTAGTCAGACTCACCCGCCGTCGTCCCGCACGCCGCTCAGATTCGACTTCCACCAAATTCCGTATTCCGGGCAACAAAGACAGTCGATCGTGCCGGGCCAGAACTTTGAGGAAGTTTACAAACAGCGGCGTTGCTCGTCCCGAGACAACGCGATCAATCAATTTTGACTTATCGTCTTGACCAATGGACGTACCACGAAGCAGGGTGTCAAATTCCGACTGAGACCCCAGCACATCGACCACAAACGAAGTTAACTCTTCGACTGCGCCGGCAACATCAGCTGCCGCAGCGTCCAAGTACGCGATCGCATAGACCTTCGCGATCGATTGAGCGCGAGGGTCTTCGAATACGCTTGCTACCTTCGTTTTGTGTTCAATGTCCACGAGATCAATCCTGCCCCACGTAGTCCGACAGCCAGACGCTGTCATTCCGCAACACCGGCACCAATTTCACGACCTGTCAGTTTCGCCGAATGTTCATTTCGGTAAGAGCCTGCTTGACCAGGCGATCATGATCGCCATCGTTCAGGCTCCGCCCAATGACACGCTCAGTTGCACCTACGACATTTGTTGACACGAAGTCAAACAACTCTGCCAAAGCCAGATCGCGAGATCGTTCGATTTCGGCGATCGCTCGCTTCTTCGTGGCTTCGGCCTCGTTTTGAGCCGTCGTGATAATGTCCTGCTTCGTGTGATCGGCATCACGTCGCGCCTCTGCCAGCAATTCGCGCACTTCTTCGTGCACCTTCAACAGCTTGGCTTCACGCTCCGCAATCAACGCCTCTGACTTGATCCGATTGGCTTCTGCGTCCGCGATATCCTGACGAATCCGTCGTTCGCGTTCATTCAGACCATTTCGCAATGGTCCCCAGGCACCAATCCGCAATACGGCACAGTAGACGACGAACGTGACAAGTGAAAACAGCGCCAGATCTTTTGTAAAACCTGGCAGTTCAACAGCATGTCCGCCACCACCCCCACCGTGCTCTGGCTCGTGCGGCGCATCAGATGCGAACGCAACCGTAGAACCAGTCAGCACCAGGCTGATGGTGAAGACGCCAACAGTTCGTACCAATAGACCAAGCATGGCTTGCCACCCGTGTCGCAGTTCAGATAACGCCTGACCAATCGAATCCGTCATAACTAGTTGACCGAGTAAGGCTTGTAGCTGCCGTTGTTCAACAGGCAAACGATCAGCGCGAAGAATGTCGCACCTTCGATCAGCGCGGCTGCGATGATCATTGCCGTCTGAATGTTGCCAGCGACTTCTGGCTGACGCGCCATGGCTTCCACAGCAGCCTGGCCAATTCGGCCGATGCCCCAGCCAGCACCGATGATGGTCAGTGCTGCACCGATTGCTGCCGAAAAGTGGATCCCGCTTTGACTGCCTTCAGCAGCTAAAGCTGGCGTCGCGAACACGAACAACAAACAGACTCCGTACACCAACACCCGCAGATTCTGACTCACGTCGACTCTCCTCAACTGAAACACCCGGGACGCCCCAAGACTCTTGAACACAGACTCTTGAACACCAAAACAGCTTCAATGCGGATTGACTGCCGCACTGATAAACAACGACGTCAACAGCGAAAACACATACGCCTGCAAGAACGCCACAAACAATTCAAGCATGCCGATTCCGACCTGCCCAAGAATACTCGCGGGCATGACGATGCCCCAAAGAACCCCATCCACCTGAGCAATGAACGCCAAGAAGACACCTAACACCGTGTGCCCAGCCATTATGTTGGCGAACAGACGCACAGCCAGAACACCATGCTTGATTAACAACCCGAGCGCCTCAATGCACCACAGACCCGGAACCAGCACAATCGCCAACGGGCCAGGGAGATCCATGTGAGGCACGAGCGACTTCCAGAAGCCAACCGCACCTGACTGCTGCGAACCAAAAAACACGACGTGAGCAAATGTCACAACCGCCAACACGGCTGTCACACTGATACTGCCAGTCGGCGAACCAAGGAACGGAATCGCCCCCAACAGGTTGCAGAACAGGATGTAGAAGAAAACACTCCAAACGTACGGCAAATACTTGTCCGCCGGATGCCCTGCCTCAACGAGGGCAGCACCCACATGAGCAGCGTCAGCATGCCCATGCTCAACGTGCCCATGCTCAACGTGATCGTGATCATCATGCCCATGGTCACCATGATGGTGAGGAATCCCGATCGAGGGACGAACAACCTGATCCCGAATAAACAGAGCCAGCGTTTCCCAGAAGTTCCACCAGGCGCCGGCAACAGGCTTACCGCCCCGCACTCGCGTCGCCAATCCGCGAAAGATTACAAACGACAAGACAAGCGCCACAACCTGCAGCACCATATACTTTGTGATTGCAAACTGATAACCAAAGATCGACACCACCGGCAGCGACGGATATGCATCGAGGCCAAAGAGACGACACACAAATGTCGGGAGCTCCCAGACACTGCCGTCTTTCACGTGATGAAAAGGATCATTGGCCGACATGAAGTTCCATTCAACTTTGGTCGTTAACCGACTTCCCACGCGCTGCAGGAGTCAGAATCACTGCCGTCTCAACCGCCAATGCTGCGAGATAGCAGACCAGCAACCATATCGTAAACTCTCGAAACCCAAGATCAGGACGAAGAGAGTTAACCGCCAGCAAACCCAACAAAACAAAAACCATCCGCAATCCGCCACCCGCCAGAACCACATAGGGCGACAAACTGGTCTCCCGCAGCAACTCCGACAACAACAGCGTCAACAAACCGGGAATCAGACAGAGAAGAAGCGAATAGCCCAGCCCCTCAACCGCCCCCAACCCAACCGTGCCGTACGCAATTGGAGTCAGCAGGAGACCAATCACCAACATCCCCAAAACCAGCGCCAACAGACGACCGCCCAGTGATTTCACTCCCTACTCCACCAGCACACTGGACACCAAAACTCGCTACGATTTCTCTTTCGCGAACTTCAGCAGCTCCAGCATAGCTACACTGAAACCGAGCAAAACACCAACAATCATCAGCCACGGGGATGTCGAAAACCGCTCATCAAGCCACCAGCCGATACCGGGAGGGAGTGCCATCTGAAGCGAAATTGACGTGACCCGTGACGCCAGCACGTAGCCCCGGGCTGCAGAACTTCGGCCATCGCGATCATTGTCGCTGGAAGCCATAGCGCAACCGCCTTCGGAGATTACGAACCGCACAGGCTGGCGAATGCTAGCCGTGGCCAGAACTGATGTCAAAGCTGAGGCACGGGGATAGGGAGAATTCTCAATTTTGGGTTTCGGCAGATTTCGGCACCAAGCGTTAATTTTCTGCCAAAGTCAGGGAATCTGTCTCAGGCCACGGACTTCTTCAGCGAAGTTAACTCGTTCTGCCAACGAACGATGGCGAAACGCAGCCACGATTCGCCCATCGGGGTCCAGGAATGCCGACTCATTTGCGGCCCGCTCTCCAAGAATCGGGCTAACCCGAACGGGAAGACTTATTGCACCCAAGTGCGATCATCAAATTCGCGGGAATGAACTCAGTTTGACCCAGTCAGTTGCAAGTTGGGTGCAAGGCACAAGAAATCGGAGTCACGGGACCAACAGAGATTCGGTGTCAATCGCCCCTGGACCCGGCCTGGAGCAAACCGTGCCACCTATAGCACAGGATTCGCCCGACCGGAACACCTTGAAACGCCCTGTATCCCCGCGAGTTACCCGCGTCCGCGTGTCGCTTCTGGTTGAATGGCGAGAGGTATTTCTTCACTGGAAGAAATGCAGTGAAGTCCCGCCAGTGTCCGGATATAAAGGCGATGCTCGCTGGCAATTGGCGACGTGAAGATCGGTTCCCCCAGCGGGATTTGTGCGACCAATTCGCCCTTGGTTCCCAATCGGATGACGAACACGGTCCCCTCTTCATTACAGCAATAAAGATGATTGCCGGCGATCATTGGTGACGCCGAACAAGTCCCGCCCAGACGTCGCTTCCACAGAGGTTGTCCCGTGGCCGCATCCAGAGAGGTTATAAACCCGTCGTCACTTAAGGAATAAAGCGCTCCATCAAAGACAACGGGTGACGGTCCATCGCTGACCGATTTGCCGGTCCGCCAGACGATATTCGTCCGAGTCACATCGCCCGACCCATCAGCGCGAATACACAACATCTCAGGTCGCGGTTGTCGTGCTGAAGCGTAGACATGCTGGTCATCGAAGGCGACAGAGTTGATGGCGCGTTCGGCGGACCAATTGCAAGACCACAGACTCTTTCCCGTAGCGGGATCATACGATGCGATCTGCCCTTTACCCGCCAGCAGTAACTGGTCTCGACCAGCGACCTTTGCCACGACAGGCGTACCGAGACTGTCCGCGGCCGGTCGACGAATCCGCCAGACGATCTCGCCTGTATGACGATGCAAGGCCACCAGACTGCCCGCCCCTGCCAATCGGTCGATTCCTGTGCCCCGATTGTCCGCAGCAACGATCACCATCGACTTGTAGATTGTGGGTGAGGAACTATAGCCCCACTTGGAATAATACGGTCCCGCTTCGCGCTGCCAGACAATCCGACCTGTCAGATCGATCGCGCTCACCCACAACGAACCATTCACAGCACTGGCAATGTAGACATGCCGGCCGTCGCAGGCTGGTGTTGTCGATATCTGCGAGCCTCTCGCAGGAATTGGCAACAGCCCTCCACAATGGAGTTCTGTCTGCCAAAGTAATCGTCCGGTGGAACTCTCCAGTGCCTGCATCGACACGGTTTCGCGAACCTTATCGATCGTAGGGAGGAACAATTGGTGGCCCCAACTGCACAATGCCGTGCGACCATGGCCGGTGACGGGAGCGACCCAACTGCGACTGTCTCGAAGAATCCATTGAGCAGGGGGATGAAGTAGCGTCGCCGCATTCGATTGATCGACACCGCGCCACCACGGCCAGTCTCCCGGTGCAGGGTGTGCATCGACAACCGCAAAATTGGCAGGTTCGTGGACCCGATCAATCTCACGGACACCCGCATTACGAAATGTCGATGCGATCACCACAGCCACCAGCAGACCAGCCAGGAGGACGCGGCCCCCTCTGATGGCAGTCAGGATGGCGACAGCATTCGGCTGTCGAAACGGATTTTGTGGTAACCAATACACTTTTCAACACTCGTTCTTCGGAAGCCCGCAGTCTCGTGACGACGGATCATTCGATCTGTTTTCTTTGACTCTTGGGTGCTACGGAAATGGAGCCTTCGAAATTGAGAAGACTTTCTATCAACCCGTGTACCGTAAATTACACTGCTTCTCCGCGGACTTCGAAGCAGTGGCACGATCTTTCTCAATTCACTGGAACTGCGCGGCCCAATGCGATTTCTCTACGCATCGGAGGATAGATCCCATTCATGTGTCGTTGACCGCTATGCGGCTGCCACTCGCGGGTGGACTTCCCACAACTGTTGATAGACAGGACAGTTCGACTGAAGTTCGCTATGAGTACCAACGGCAATCACTTTTCCTCGATCCAGAACAACAATGCGCGAGACGTATTCGAGCAAGGCAGGAGTTAACGCATGGGTAATAATCAAAGTGGTCCGGCCGCGGACAAATTCTTTCAGGGCTGCATGAATCAGGACTTCACTTTCGGCATCAATAGCCGAAGTTGGTTCGTCCAGGATTAACAGTCGGGGATTTCGCAGAATGGCTCGAGCCAGTGCGACGCGTTGCCGCTGCCCCCCCGAGAGTTGCCGTCCTCCTTCGCCCACGGGAGTCTTCAAGCCGAGCGGTTTCTGTTCTGCGAAGTCAAGGACGCGAGCACGTCGTGCCGCATCCTGCAAGTCCGCATCACACGCCGATGGATTCCCATATCGGATGTTTTCCGCAATTGTATCATCAAACAAAAGCGTGTCCTGAGGAACGATGGCAATCTGATCGCGCAGATCCCTTAATCGGACATCTTTCACATCAATGTCGTCAAACAGAACGGCCCCCTGATCCGGGTCTTGGAATCGTGGCAATAAACTTGTCAACGTCGACTTCCCGGACCCATTCTGTCCAACCACAGCAATTGTTTCTCCGACGTTGATTTTCAAATCGAGTCCATTCAGAACCGCACCTCGCTCTGTGGTTTTGTCATCGGGTTTACGTGCATAGCTGAAATGGACATCTCGAAACTCAATCGATCGCTCCAGACGGGGTAGCATCTGCGGTTCTTCTGCCACGCGTATCAGCGAGACCTGATCCATCCGGCGAAAGATCTGCTCGGCAAGAGTCCCGGACTGTCGAATGATCGTGTAGAACTTCGAAAACTTCCGGACGGGATCGATGACCCCGGCCAACAACGCATAAAACATAAACAGTTCTGGCGTTGTCGGAGGAAGCGTCGCCAGCTTAATCCCCCAAATCGTTGTCGAATTCCGCAGAACGAGAAACGCCGCAGGCATCAGTACTGCAAGCACAGCGAAGACTGCCAGGAATTCGACGGCCGCAGCACTGGCGGCGTCGATCCGGTGGAACCGCATCGCCTGGTCGTAGAATTCGCGATTGCGTCGGTGAAACTGTCGTCGATGGAATCCCGCGCGATCAAATACGATCACGGCTTTGACATTGATCAACGTCTCTTCCAGGCATTTGTACATCCGGCCCACGCCGTCAATCAGTCGACGAGCGGCCCGCCGCAGTCGCTGACCAAAAATGTGAAACATCCAGCCAGCGATCGGAACAAACACCAGCAGCAGCAGCGTCAGTTGCCAGTTCACATAGAACATGCAGCCAATGCAGGCCACTGCTTTCAGCGGCTCGCGAATGATCCGGCCACCGAGTTCCCCCAGTCCATACGTCAGCCCCTGCAGGGTGTACGTAAAGTCTGTCATCAACTGCGGAGTACCATTCAGAGCAACGGTCTGCGGATCGAGTTTGAGCGTTTGGCGAAACAGGGCTTGCCGCAGGTCGATGACAACCAGTTCGGCGACACTTCCTGCAATCAGATCCTGAGTGAAACTGCAGGCTCCCTTGATGAGAGCCACGACGAGAACAAGTCCAAATACAACGGCAAACATATGGAACGAGTCGGCCGGAAGCTTAGGCAGGACGCGAGTTTCAATGAAACTCAACCACCAGACCTTCCGGAGATTACTCTCCTGCCAGCCTTGTTCCCGGCGGATTTCATTCCACTTGGCCAGCCGTTCTTTTTTCCGTTCGCGAGTTCCATCTTCCGGGAGTTCCGCGAGTTGAGTTTCCAGCAAGTTGAGTCGCTCGCCGTGCTTATGAACCTGGGCAGACTTGTCATCGATCTCATGGCGGACGTAGTTGGCCAGCGTCTTGTGCTCACCGAACATCACGGTAATGGGAAATGTGAGTGCCAGTTCAGCACTCCACATGGCCGCTGCCATTGCGCCAAAGAGCAGCGACCAGACCAGCCGCCGCCAGTATGGAAGAACAAACGAAAGTAGCCGACTCCAAGTTTGCACGACGAATCACATCCCTGTTACAGACTGAATGCTCCGCACTCGTCTCATTCTGCAAATCGTGTCGCAAACGACACCCGAAACAACGTATGCGGGTATCCCGACCGAGGTGCATATTACAGGGGAATTTCGTCCAAACGTCCAGACCGGAATCTGGGCCACATTGAGTCACATAACCCTTTACCGCAGAGCGAGATACGAAAAGCACTCAGGCAACAGGCTCCGCTCCAACCAACATGAAACTTAACTTCACCAATTCTTCGCGAACCAATTTCCGCAACCGGTGAAGTCGACCGTCATTCCCGCAAAGCAGCCCTCACGTTTCGCGTGAACGCAACCGTTTGCGAGCTGGCGTCTAGAGCGCATGACAGTTAAGTGTAGCGGCGAGCCGCGACCCCGTGAGGGAGCGGTTGGGTTGGCTAGTGCGATGGAAGAGGAAGACCGCTCCCTGACGGTCGCGGCTCCGGGATCTAAAGTGGTTTCGGCATACCGTTTCTTGGATCTGTTGGTGATGTGGCCGCTTTTCGGATCCCTTGCCTGCCGCCACACGCCGCCAGAGCACCTCGCGGCGAAACTCGTTCGAATATACTCTTATGGTTCCCTCCAAGATCACCTGAATTTACCACCTTCTCCAACTTCACGATACAGTAAAACGCAATGAGCTCTAATTAGCGCTGTGCCAACAATCGCAAGATTGCCCCGCGCTATTCTTGAGTCAGCTCAGGTCGCTTCGGCAGGCACCAAACTTCATTCGTCGGATGCCTCAGCGGCTTCAGCTTTGGCACGCAGTTCTTTAATCTTGGCCTCAATTTGAGTCATCTGCTCAGGCTCAAGAGTCTGCAGGCTTTCGAGCCAGTCCTTGTGATATTCCTTGCGATTCGTCTCGGCGAGATCTTTCCACTGCTCCTCGGGAACCGTGAGTGCGGACTCTTTTCCACTGGCAGCGGCGGGCAGGGAAGCCCGAATTCCATGAAGTGCGATCCAGCGGGCATCGTATTCGTGCGGTATCTTGCGATCCCATGCAATCGCTTTTTTCATAAGGCGCTTCGCGTTGGCGAGATCTTCGAACTGAATGAGTCGCAGCAACGGAGGTAGTTGGCCGTTCAGGACTTCGACCGAGTCGCCAACTGACCGGTCAGTGCAGCGTTTGACGTCGTACCACGTTCGGATGCGGGCAGCATACAACCAGAAAATCGCGTCATCCTCTTCGTCTTGCTCGAAGAGATAGCGAGACAGATGAAAGAAGACTGCCGGAGCGTATCGTTCAGGATGTTCCTGAATTGATTTGGCGAGCTGTTCCTTCTGTTCGTCAGTCCCTTTCATGAACATTGAAATCGCCTGCATTTCGCGAGTGGTATCGATTTCCTTGTACACCCCCTTCAAGGGGACCACCCGCTCCTCGGCGGCAGCGAAGGCCGCTCCAAACAACAGCGAACAGACGACGAGACTCAATGATTTGATCATCGAAACTTCCTGGCAGGAGAGACTGTCGAGAGCGCCATAGATGAGGCGCAATTTGCTGAACTTGCCCGAGAACTCAAAAAATTACCACATGCAAGGTTTCGACTGGACCGGGAAGACCATTGAGACGCCGTTTTTCTCCACCGACTTGTGGGGTTGGTGCGTACGAAATCAGAGTAAGGGTTCTCTGGGTCGCGTCATGTGGTCCAGATTGGCTGAAAACGCCGACAGCGCGAGGAGCGAATTTCTAAGGGCGTTTGACGATTCGGCACGACGAGCACATTACGATGTCAATCGCGCCGCTTATCAAGCAGTGAAGTTGAAGAACTCACGGGCGCAATGCCTTGTCATCTGAAACCGCATGCGGCACTCCCAGGATGACCGTCCATGGAAGTGGCTGCCGTATTTCGATGATTTTCAAGTGTGCCTCCGCCAGGGCGACGAGAGATCGTGATGAGAAGTGTTGAATATGGCCCGGTGTATTTCCAAGCGAAGGCCAATATTTGCCGCGGGCGAGATTCAGGAAGCGCCAAATTGGTTCTCTTGGGGTACTCAAGAGAACGAAACCTTTGGCGACTCGCGCCAGTTCTTTCATTGCGGCTTTCGGATCTTCCAGGTGCTCAAGGACCTCACAGCAGGCGACGAGGTCGAACGCCCCTGACGGATACGTTAAATCATATGCCGAACCGACGCGAAACGAGATTCGCGAGCGATATTCGTCCACGACCCGATCGAGAGATAAATCGCAGGCCTCAATGTGAGTGATCGACGATACGGAATTAAGCAGGTGATTAGACAGGTGACCTTCGCCACAACCAACTTCCAATACGCGACACGGTCGTACGGACTGAAACATTGATGTCACTGAATTCAAGAAGCCGCGCATCAGTCGGCGAGCAATTGGATTGCGGGTATGGTATTTGTCGTAAACATTACCGAGAGGGTTGTTCGGTACGGTGCCATCTTGTTTCCCATCGCCGCCCGACATGCCATGCCCTCGAAGCGAGTGTCGTTTCAATCTGAATTCATACGGTCAGTGTGCAATCGGATGTTGATTACGTATGCAGCGCCTCTCTGCGTGGCGTGTCGATGATCCTCGCCCCGTGAGTGGTTGTGGGCTCTCGCAGCCTTTCACGGTAGGACAGTTCCTCAAGCATGCGCCGATTAACGCTGCAAAGATAGGAAATGATTCCCGCAGCGAGAGAAAGAAGTCCTGCCGCCACGAGAATGCCACTGACCACGACCGAGTGCAGATGTCCCGCACTTTCACCGGCAATTGCCAGCAAAACAAAGCGGCCCGCCAGAAACAGTGCAGGAGCAAGGAATGCAATGCCAAGCGTGCCGAAGAGGTGCACTGGACGGTAAAGAATGTAGAGCGACATCATTGTCGCAATACTTCGAAAGATATAAGAAGGAATCGTTCGAATCAATCGGCTCGGGCGTGTCGGCCCGTTAATGCGAATAAGGACATCAACAACGCGCATGTTACTCAAGCCAGCTTGAATGATCGTCTCCAGAGTATACGTATAGCCGCTGAAGACATTCAGTCGACACGCCGCATCACGGGTAATCGCCCGGAAACCGCTTGTGGCGTCCGACACTGCGGTGTGACTCACTCGACGGACAACCCAACTTCCGAATCGCTGAAGCAGGCGCTTCAATGGCGAAAAATGCATGATTGAGGAAATGCGACGCGCGCCGACAACGATATCCGCGTTACCCGCGAGAATCGGCTCAACGAGTCGTTCAATGTCATCTGCGCAGTACTGGTTGTCGGCGTCGGTATTGACGATAACACTGGCCCCGAACTGTACCGAAGCACGTATGCCGGTAATGTATGCTTTTGCAAGCCCCTGATGTCCGTTTAAGCAAATAACATGGTCGACACCCAATCGGGTCGCGAGCTCCGCCGTACCATCGGTGCTACCGTCATCAATGACGAGAACCTCGACCTTTTCGAATCCTGCGACTGACCCTGGTAGGCTTCGCAGAGTCTCCTCAAGGCATTCGACCTCGTTGTAACAGGGAATTTGAATCACTAGTTTTTGCAATCGCATTTCTCCAAATCGACTTCGACAACCCACTGTCGTCTGACGACATGCGAAACCTGCGAGATC
>CAIWEX010001003.1 GCA_903911795.1 uncultured Schlesneria sp. | reverse complement strand
GCCGGAGCGACTGGCGAAAATTTCAATTGCTAGTCCGCACAGGACTGTTGCCAAAAGCAAAACTGGCGTCGCCAGCAGCAGGCCGCGAACAATCCAGGGTGACATTACACTCTCCTCAACCGGCGAAAGTGAGAAGAACGAGCGGTTTGGACGAGTTGCTTCCACGGTAGTAAACGGATCCCCTACATATACCAACAATGGATCTCCGTTCAGTCTCTGCTGAACCGATTCCACCCAGATTTCAACCGGCAACCCAATCACGTTGTCGTAGACACCAACGTTTAGTCCCTGATGAATGGCGTTGTTCCACCACGTGTCCACTCCATTCACATACTGGCGATGGTTCTCTGCGACCGCCTGGTAACCTCCGTGCTTCTGAAGTCCGATTAGGACGGGGGACCAGAGG
Source organism: uncultured Schlesneria sp. (assembly GCA_903911795.1). Taxonomy (GTDB): domain Bacteria; phylum Planctomycetota; class Planctomycetia; order Planctomycetales; family Planctomycetaceae; genus Schlesneria. The sequence goes on along the minus strand of CAIWEX010001003.1, from coordinate 1,998 downwards.
AGGAACGACAGACCTGCCACGATCGACCACCGTTTCAGAACCGTCCCCAACTTTCGCTCGGCAGTCGGCAGGAAGATTTGCCACGCGAGTCCTCCGGAAAGTCCGACAGCCAGAGGTAGCCAGCCGTTGTACTTTGTCCACCAGGCCAGGCTGGTGAACAGGCTGGCGAGCAACATATCGCGCCAGGCTCCGGACTCCATCGCCTGTTTCAGGAAATAGATCCCCCAGAGAATGAACAGGCAGACGGGGACGTCCGTCAATGCCGCACGGCTGTAGGACGCATGAAAGTCACTGGTAGCGACGAGCCACGCGGCAACGAGACCCGCGGTTGGGCCAAACCAGCGGCGACCGACCCACCAGATGGAGGGGATCGTCAACAGTCCGGCAATCAGACTCGGGATCATGGGTATGAAACCGGTCGGACGAAAACCGCACAGCGACGCGAAGATCATCGTCCATTCTATCGCTGCCGGTAGCAGCGGCGGAGCGTACAGATGTCGAGCGGGATAGGAATATCCCTGCTCGGCCCCGAACCAGAAGTTCGAGGCATACACCCCTTCATCAAAGTGCTCGATCGCCATTCGCCCCGGAAACCCTAACCGTAATACCGCCCCGAGCAGACATGCCGCGATCAGCCACGCAATCTCGCGGCGCGGAATGTTCAGGTGATTCGACGTTGGGGAAGGTGATGGCATCGACGGAATCGTTCAGTCAAAATGAACTTCTTGGATACAACAACCAACGTGAGAGGATACCTCACACAACGTTCCTGGGATATGGTCAGTGATTGAGTGTAGATCCTGGGAGCAGAACGATGGAGGGCAGAACGATAAAGCGACCCGATTTCGGCCACGTTCGGCGTTCGGCCATGTTCGTCGGGGTCTCCCGACCCCGACGAAACGCCCGACCGAAGGTCTCCTCTTGCATCCACGCGGTGGACGACCATCCCCGTTTGCGGGTAGATTTGAGCCGTCGCCGAGTTCACCATTCCGCTTTTCAACCGGCAGCTTCCTATGAGCAAATCATTCGACGAACGGAATCAGAGCGACACCGCTCGCCGCAAATTGAAGAACCTGGCCAAGGCAACGGGGGTCGATCTTGAACTCGTCTCGGCCCTGGCCAATTTCACTTGGGACTATGATCCCAACAGCGGTAACGAGGCCTTGGGCTGGGTCAAACCGGGAACCGGCGGGAATGCCGCAAAGAAGCAATTGACCTGGGTTGCCGAGAGACTCGGATTGTCGCCCGAGTTTTCGCTAACCCGGAATCAGGCCGAGAAAGAACTGATTCAGGCTCATTCCGGACTTTCCGCCGACGCGTTTTGGTCGAGATTTGTCGTAGCTGCAGCCATGAACAACTACGCGCATGTCTCCGAATTTGCGTCGTATCATTACGTGCGTGGTCTCAACAAGTCCCGTGCTGCGTCACTGGGGTGGCAAGCAAAATCGATTGGGATCGCCGAGATCGCTCGCAACCTGTTTCTGAAATTGTTTCGTGGCGGATCGATTGAACGCGGCGATCTGGACTACTTGTGGTGTGACCTGGTTCTTCAACTCCCGTGTGAACATCCCGAGTTGGAGGCTTCGGAATCTTGGCTCGAACCGTTGCTGACATCGATTGAAGCGCTGCCACCAGGCTCGGGCTTGAAAGATCTGCTCGCATGTTGCAAGGGTCTGGTCGGCGGAGACAAGTACTTCAAACAGGAAGTTCTGCAATCGTTGGCTTACGCCGGAGTACTCGAGGTCAACAGTTTTCCTGTCAGTGACATGTATATTCCCGAGCTGCGAAACAAACTGAGCCCACACTTCTACTCGAATGAATGGTCGTTTCCATTACGGTTCTGGTCAACAAACGGCGGTGCCATCAATTGGGCGTCCGTAAGTCGTCGATGAATTCGTGAGATAGTCGTGGTTCGCTCCGCGAACCAACGCTTCTTGGTTGACATGACGCCAGAGGACGACGTGAATATTAGGTTGCCATAAAAAATTGCAGCGTTGG
>CAIWEX010001002.1 GCA_903911795.1 uncultured Schlesneria sp. | reverse complement strand
GTGTCGCTATGGAATATGAGATCCCAATGCAATATCTGAACTGGCAGGAACTCGTTGCCGATCCTACGATCGACGCTGTTGTCGTCGGGACCTGGCCAGACCTGCATTGTGAAGTGACCTGTGCCGCGTTGGCAGCGGGTAAACACGTCTTGTGTGAAGCGAGAATGGCTCGCAATCTTGCTGAAGCACGGCTCATGCAGCAGGCTGCGGTTGCGAGACCGGACCGCGTTGCCATGCTTGTTCCCAGCCCGTTTGGATTGCTGGTCGATTTTGAGATCCAGCAACTGCTGCACGACCATTTCATTGGTGACCTTCGTGAGCTTGTCGTCCTGGGAGCGGACGATCAGTTCTTCGATTATTCAAAGTTACTGCATTGGCGACAGGACGCGAATATCAGCGGTCTGAATGTTTTAACATTAGGAATCATGCACGAAACGGCGCTACGCTGGGTCCCCCAGCCAACTCGCGTTTTTGCTCAGACTCATATTTTCGAACCGATCCGACCAAAACCGGCTGGCGCTGGCAACAGCCCTGTCACTGTCCCCGACAGCGTCCAGGTGCTGACGCAAATGCCTGGTGGAGCACGGGGAGTCTATCATTTCAGCGGGATCGATTTGCATGGACCCGGAAAGCAGATTCATTTGTATGGCAGTTCGGGCACAATCAAAATTACGTTCGGTGCGCAGGAGCGGGTCTTTATCGGCCGGGTCGGAGACGCTCGACTGCGTGAACTGACGATTCCCACCGAAAACCTCCGTGGATGGCGTGCTGAAGCTGAGTTCATCGGCGCGATCCGTGGCGAAGAATCTGTCCGGCGGACGGATTTTGCCAGCGGACTTCAATATATGGAATTTACGGAAGCTGTCGCTCGAAGTGCGGCAAATTCGTTGCCCGTCGATCTGCCATTGCTTTGAAAGGACAGACATGACTTATGGCGTCACGCCATTCGCCGTCAGCTTGACACAAATTCGCAAAGCCGCTGGTTCGCGAAGTAAATCGATTTATCGGGATCTTCGCGAAGAGTTTGCAGACGAACTTGCCGAGGATCGCGAACAAGTCGAAGAAGCCAACAAAGACGATGAATTTGATCCGGAATTGTCCCTGGAACGCGCGCTGCGACATCTGATTGTCGGTGAAGAGAGATGGGATTACGAAGGAGCAAAATACGGCTACGCGGTTGAATTGATCTGCTCGTTTTACGGCGAGATCCTTCCCAACGAACATTGGACGGGGATTTCACTCAGTCGGGCCGAAACAATCAACGACAGTCTGCTGGAATCGGGTGTGTCGGCAGAAACATTCTCGATATTCGGGCACCTTTTCTATCGTGGGTCGCCAGTGGAAATTCCCGAAATCGATGATTTTCCATGCATCGGCTATGTGACGTTATCAGAAATTCCTGACGCTCTGGCAGCGTTAACAGACAATCAATTATCGCTGATCAAAAGTGACGACGGGGAAGAGATACGAGTCGCGCTGAAACAGGTTCGCGACTGGCTGGAAGCCTGTCAGCGTGACAAAACTGATCTTGTCTGCTTTTATTACTGACCGAGACATTTGGAGAACATCATGATCGACAACGTATCGCGACGAGATTTCCTGGCGACGACAGTCGCTGCGGCCGCCACAGCAAGTTCAATGACGATCGATCTTCAATCATTCGCTTCGGCTCAGGACAAATCCATGCCAGATCAATTGCCAATCATTGACACGCATCAGCACTTGTGGGACCTGACCAGATTCAAGTTACCCTGGCACAAAGGTGACGATACGAAACCACTGCAACGCAGTTTTGTCATGTCTGACTATCTGGAAGCGACTAAGGGCCTGAACGTCGTCAAGACGGTCTACATGGAAGTCGATGTCGAACCTGACCAGCAAATGGCCGAAGCCGACTACGTCACCGATCTCTGCAAACGTGATGACAATCCAATGAAAGCGGCCGTCGTATCCGGTCGACCAGGGACGCCGGGCTTTGAGCCATACATTCGCCGTCTAGCCGACAACAGATATATCAAAGGAATTCGACAGGTCCTGCACGGAGATTCGACG
>CAIWEX010001001.1 GCA_903911795.1 uncultured Schlesneria sp. | reverse complement strand
CTGGGACGGTTCCTGGATGAACTCGAAGCGGCCCAGTCGAAAAAGCGATAGATTGACGCGAAGCGGGAGAAGTTGACGTGGCGAGTCGCAGTCTGTTTGGAGATTCGGCGGGGTCTTTCGGCGGGAAGCGAAAGGCGGTCGAAGGAGATTTGGATATCACTCCGATGATCGATGTCACGTTCCTGCTGCTGATCTTCTTCATGGTCTCGTCCACGATGCAGGGAAAACCGGATCTGGATGTCCCTGTTGCTCAACATGCTCTCGGGATCGATGCGAGCGGGGCTGCTGTCGTGACCGTGTTTGCTGCAGCCAGCGTCGCTGAGTCGCCTCGAATTGTTCTGGGCGATGTGCAAGGGCAGGACGGAGAATTGAGTGACATTCGACGCTTCGTCGAAGAAAAATCGCGTGAGGGAATTCGTAAGTTCGTGATTAAGGCGGAAGGGGATGTTCCGCATGGACTGGTCGAGGAAATCGCCAAAGCGATCAAGTCGGTTGAGGGTGTGGAATTGTACATGGGGGTTGGTGACAAACCGGTCGAGTAAGATTTTCGCTGTTCACTATGTCACGTGAAGGTGCAGCGAGTTTCGGTCACCGATTTACAGTGGCAACTTTCAATCCGTCAGAATCTCAAGTGGATCCAGCACAGGCATAAAATGGCGATTCGGTTTCGCTGCGAGCATTGTTCGGGACTGATGAGTATTTCCAGCCGTCAGGCAGGAATGACGGTTCAGTGTCCGACCTGCGGCGAACAGACTCTGGTCCCTCTGGAAGATATTTTCAATTCACCCCCAGATGGGAATCTGGAAACGGGAATTGAAGCAACGGTTGACGACCAGCGGGAAGAGGGCTGGCACGCACCGCCGCAGGAGTCGTTTTCTGAGTACCGCGAAAGTCGTGACGAAGATGTTGATGTCGAGCCTGAGCGGGCATTCGACGACGAATCCGATGACGCAGGTCAAGCTGAACAAACGACCGAGGACGACGAGGACGAACCCGCGCCGTTTCAGTTGAAGGTCCGTACGCGAGCCGACGACGAAATGGACCTGACGCCGATGGTCGACGTTACGTTTCAGTTGCTGATTTTCTTCATGGTGACAGCCTCATTTGCCTTGCAAAAATCGATCCAGGTCCCAACTCCTGATCCTGATAAAAAAGGGGCGACGCAGCAGTTACAGATTCTGGAAGACCTCGAAGGATCGTCGATTCGAGTTCAAATTGACGCTGCGAATGTGATCACGATTGATGACGAACCATTAGCCGATCCGGCCCGTCTCGCCGATGCTCTCAAAGATAAGATGCGTAAAGAACAGAAAACAGAAATCCTGATTTCTGCTCACGCTGCGGCATTACATCGTTCCGTCATTTCGGTGATCGACGCCGCGAATCACATTGGTATGCAAAAGATCCGCCTGATCTCACGACAGGGTAAAAGCGAATAACGATGCCTTCACTCGAACTTCAATATGCAGACGGTCGGGTCACGACATGCGAGTTGTCGCGAACGCAGCCGTTAACGATTGGAAAGCAGTCGTTTAACGATATCTGCGTTGCGGGTAATGATGTCGGGGCGATGCATTGTCGAGTCCTCTGGAACAAGTCGGCGTTTGAAGTGACTGCGGCGACGTCGGATGGAGTGGAAGTTAACGGTACAACAGTCGCCCACGCTCGATTGAGTCCTGGCGACGTCATCCGTGTCGGTAGTCTGGACCTGGTCTATCTTGATCCCACCGTTGCCGAGCCCGAACCTGATTTGCAGTTGCGAGAAATCCCAGAGGCCCCCCCGCCGCTTCCCAAGCATCGCGAATCCCCGAAGCCGACTCATGATGCCGCCCCTGTCAAAGTACGAAGTGACAAGCGGGAACCTGTTGCACCACCACAAAAAGAGACATCACTCTTCGAAGGGCCCGTCTATACAGAATCCCAGGTGATGGCGGCCTATGAAGTCGTTGCCAGTGTTGAAGAAGATTCGCTGTCACCTACAAAGCTCAAACCGCTCCCGTCGAGCCGATCTGCTGATTCGACACATCCGCAGAAGTCGGCACGTTACGCCGGGATGGGGATGTCGCTTGGGTCTCAAGTCCGCCCAGGGCAACAAGACGCCCTGCGATCTCCTCTGGTGCTGGGACTCAGTCTTGGTGGATTGGTGCTGGTCCTGATCACGGGAATCTTCTGGTTTCTGATCAGTCGCGAACAATCGACTCGACTCTATGACCGAGCGGTCGCAGAGCTGAACGATGGCCAATATGCACAGTCAATCACTTCGTTTGAGCAGTTTCTGCAGCAGTATAGCGGGCACGCACTGCATCGTCAGGCAGAGCGTGGATTAGGAAAAGCACTGGTTCAAAAGGAGATTGCAGGTGGAACGCCAGCCTGGAAGACTGGGCTCGAACAGGTCCACGGTCTGATTTCGAAGCACCGCAACGAGTCTGATTTCGCAGACCTGACTCCCGTCCTGCATCGCTATGGCGAAGAAATAGCATTGGGGGCTGCCCGCACTGCAGCCGCAACGCGTGATGCCGAACTGTTGACGGTTTCCGAAGACGCTCAAGTCATCCTCGAACGCTATTCCGACCCGGCATCGCCCCCCACAGCCGCTCTGAATCGAATCAAGGAGGCTCGCGTTGCCGCTGTCCTGGCGATTGGAAAACAAAAAATCTTCGATGACAGCATGGCCGCGATTGATACCGCACTTGCTGCCCATAAGCCGATGGTGGCACTCTCTGAACGCGAGAAACTCGTACGTGTCTATGAAGGTTTCGCCGGTGTCACTCGCGTGAAAGAATCGCTTCAAAAAGCACTTGATCTGGAGCGGTCTGTCATCAAGACCAGCGACGAGGAGCGTGCGGCCGAAACCACCGAAAAGACGACTGCCGGATCGCCACCGAGTCTGGGAGTTTTTCACACGCGGACGCGAACGGACGAGACGTCGCTTGGGCGAGTTGCTTACGTGCTCGGGAAGGACTGCTGTAATGCCGTCGACACTGTGACTGGCGAGCTCGTCTGGCGACGAACGATCGGATTCGAAGCTCCGTTCTTCCCCGTCACTGCCACAGGAACACAATCGGTCGTGTTACTTTACGATGGCTATCAGCGATCGCTCATCTGCTGTCAGCCCTTAACGGGGAAGTTGATCTGGAGACAACCTCTCGACGGGCGACCACGGTCCGCTCCGCTGATTCATGAAGGACAAATCTATCTGCCGATCGATGATCGTTCGCTCTGCCGGATCGATCTTGAAACCGGCCGATTGACGGAACGAATTACTTTTTCACAAAACGTGCAGGGACCGCCAGTTCTTTCCGCGGATGGAAATCATCTGCTGGTTCCGGGGGAAATGGCGATGATCTATGCACTTTCAATGCGTCCGCTGGCATCCACTGCGACGACGTTTACGGATCATGCTGCGGGTTCCATCGTGGCACCACCACTTGTGTTGGGAAAACTCTATCTTCTCTGTGAGAACGACCGGGCTGATTCTGCTCGATTGAGATTATGGAATGCCGCCAATCCCAAGCAGCCTCTATTCGAATTAACAGCCAAGGAAATCCGCGTACGTGGGCAAGTTCGCGAATCACCGGTCTTGCGCGGAAACCAACTCATGGTGCCATCGAGCGGTGAGCGATTGGCCGCATTTTCTGTCACGGATACGGCGGGACGTGAAGGTCTAGAGCCTGTCGCCCAGTACCGGGTGACCGAAGACGAAGAAATCGATCAGCGTCGAGCTGCCAATCCAGATCAAAAAGCCGCCCAAAAGGTCGACGACAAATCTGAAGCGGCCGAGAATTTTCTGCCGGCTGCGGTTGCCGCGCGTGCCCCCATGTATCTGGTGCTGGGCCCTGACGGGCGGTTCTGGGGTGCCAGTTCTGCATTCCGACGATTTGAATTGGGAGCGGACTCGATCCATATGGATGCGAACGCCATCGCGGTTGGGATCGCTTCACAAAAGTTGCAGCAGATCGGAGATCAATTCTTCGTCGGCCGTAAGGCTCCCTTCCACGACGCCGTGATTTTTTCATCCGTGGATCGCGACCGCATGGTCAGTCCCTGGCGAATTGTCCTGGGAACAGCGTTCAATGAAGTCATTCCGTCAAAGGACGGAGGAGCCATCGCTATTACAGAAGCAGGCCATGTCGTCACGTTGGGAGCCAATCGTCTGCGGCAGGGAGGATTCGACCTGAAGTGTGCCGTCGAACTTCCCTTGCCCGCCCGAATCAACCAGCGTCTTGTCACTTCGACTTTGCACGATGGTCGGATGTTTCTCGCGGCCAATGGTGATCAGTCTTCGCTCTGGATCATTGGAGCGGCGGGGCAACTGGAGTTTTCGACAAAACTGGGCAAGGGTGATACTGTTCAGGCGGCAGGTGTTCTGGTCGACGAAGGGTTGATCGTCCCGCTCTCTAGCAAATTGAAATTACTTCCGTTGAGTTCTGGCAAAAAGCCGGTCCAGGACTGGCTGGCTCCCGTGGGTGAAAAGCCGTCGGCACCTTGGAAACACCTTGTGCGACTCGACTCTGACGAAGTCCTTGCCTGTAACCGTGAAGGATTGCTGCATCGCATTCAGGTTCGCACGGCCGATGTCCCGCATCTGGCGGAATCAGCCAAACTTCAACTGGAAACACCAGTCGATGTCGCTCCCGCTGTCCAAGGAGATTTCCTGCTGGCAGCGTTAGCATCGGGTCAGGTTCAACTCTTGAACTGGCGCACGTTTGATCTGGATGGAAAGCGAGACTTCGCGGCACCCGTCCGTGGGACATGGGCGGTCGGGACTACGTGGCTGGTCTGGGGTGGAGATGGAAAAGTGCATGCCGTCTCAGCCGGTCGCGACCTGCCACTTCAGTGGTCCCTGGACCTGAAGGGAGTGGAACTCGCAGGGAGTCCCCTGCTGGAAGGAAATCAAATCTGGCTCGCCGCGCGTGATGGAACCGTCATCCTGGCAGATACAGAAGGAAAAGAACTGCGCAGAATTCAGGTTCCACAGGCGTTGTCGATGGGAATCAAAACACTCGCAGATGGAGTGTTTGCCATCGCGATCGACGGTGCGATGTACCGAGTCAACGAATGATATCGAACGGGCTTGGCCCGCTGGCTGTCGAAGTCAACCGAACCGTTTAGAAAGGAGCGAACTCAATGAGTCACACACGTATCGGAGATCTGTGCCGACGCGTGGCTTTTTTGTTGTCGCTTCTGCTCATCCGACTCGACGTTGCCGCTCAGGAGACAACGACTGAACCACCGGTCGGAAAAGTGCGGGAAGAACAGTCAACATTGCCCCGCTATCCCGACATGGTCCTGCCGGAAGCTGTCGATCTGCTGAAGGCAAAACCATTTGACTGGATCGTCTTAAAGTCACAGGAAGTCGTCGTTGTCGACGCTGTTTCGATGCGGCCCGACCCGATCACACGCGTCAGCATCAAGTACGACATCGCACAGCAGACCTACAATCGAATCCTGAAGAATCGTCCCTACAAGATCGCCGAGATCGAAAGCCTGCGACAATACAGCAAGAACGCGGATCGCGCAGAAGAATTCGATGCCCTGGAGACTCGCCTGAAAGAGGAGGTCGAAAAGGCTCGTGAGCGTGCCGACGCTTTGAAGCCGCAAGCCTTTAAATTGCCTGTCACCCTACGGGACGGAAGCGTCGACCCTGAATACATCCTCGATCTGCGTCTTATTGAAACCGTCATTCATTTTGAAGATCTGGTGCTACGACGCGCGGACCAGTTGATTGCCGAAGGGCGAGTTCCCCTCGCGTACGACCTGCTGTTGCTTGTTGCCCGCAGACATCGTGAAAACAACGCTTTGATTCAGTCTGAACTGGAGGCCGAGGAACAGGAACTCGTCCGTCAAATAAAATCTCTTGATGATGAGCGAGCTACGCTGCGTACGTCAAAAGAGGGCCTTGCGACCGCGGCCAGCAAGAATGTGCCAGGATCCAAAGGACGCCTCGCTGCACTCGAAAAGACCGTCACCAGGATTGCCGTTGAAATCAAGGAGATCGAAGAAGAACTCCGCGCTGTCCGCCTCAGACTCCGGTTCGCTCGTCCCAACGACTTCCCCAAGCCAGAAGCGGTTCGTAAGGACGATTATTACCTTCCTTCTTGGCCTAAGTTTGACGAAACGTATCACAAACTGGTCTTCAAGGATGCCGATTTGCACATTGAGCAAGGGCGGCCGGAGCCAGCATTTCGACTGCTGGAAGAATTGACCGGTGACGTCCCTGGCTTGTCCAACCGATTGGGAAAGACTGCCGAACTATTGATCACGCCGTGCGTGGAACGACAGGACTTTCGGCAGACGCGACACTTCATCAATCGACTGACCACACGCGACCCGATGAATCCCGTGATTCAAAAATGGAAAGACGAACTGACAAACCGCGCCGCTGCTGCCATCAAAGACGCTCAGACAGAGTCAGCTCAAGGTCAGCCCAAGATCGCAATCCAGATGATCGAGCGAGCGGCGAAAATCTGGCCCGAAACCCCCGGGCTAAAAGAGGCACATCGTGACCTGAACGACAAGTACCAGATTCTGCGAGTTGGCGTCTTGCGACTGGCGAGTGAACCCGTTCAAACAGACATCAACTCTGAGGCACGCGAACGCGTTCGACTTTTGACAGAATCGACACTGTTTGAGCCTGCCAGTGTCAGCGTGAAAGGTGTTCGCTACCGGTCATCGTTTGTCGAATCGTGGGAACCGACAGACCTCGGTCGCCGCGTGCTGTTTCGACTGAAGATGAAACGCGCTGACTGGGAGTCGCGAGCGATCATCACGGCGGCAGATGTTTTTGATGAGATCACCGCGAAAATCAACCCGGAGAGTGATCAGTTCGACGAACGGATGGCAGGATACGTCGACGGAATCACAGTCCACAATCCCGCCGAATTCAGTTTGTTGTTTCGGCAGTTGCCGCTGCGTCCGGAAGCTGTCTGGCGGTTGACTGTGGGTGTCAATGACTCGACACGTTTGCTCAACGAAGACTTTGCTGCCAGTCCCAACATGGGACGTGAAAGGTTTTCCATCCGTGAGAGTCCCTCTGGGCAGATGACCTTCGGCCGCGTCCGAATGCAGCCTGCCACGACTCGGCAACGCCGTGTCGAAGAGATCACCGAGGTCCGTTACGATTCGTGGGATCGGGCGCTGCAGGGATTGTTACGTGGCGAAGTCTCGATGCTTCCCAATGCCGAGTATCGCGATCTGAAACTATTGCAGGACGACGGGCGATTCTTCGTGCTCCGGTACGCGATCCCTCGGACTCATTTTCTGTTGTTCAATCCCCGGACGAAGTCTCTGCAGGATGGCCAGTTTCGTCGGGCACTGCTGCATGGAGTTCCGCGCGAACGATTGCGAAAGTCACTCGTGGAAGACGCGCCCGATTCGCTCGTGCGCTTGATCACATGTCCCTTCCCCTCGAACAGCTATGGATACAGTCGGCAACTGGCTCAGTTTGATTACGATCCACCCCTCTCGGCAGCGCTGGCTCAGACCGCCAAAAAGCAGATGGGAGGGACTCTTCCCACACTGAAAATGATCTGCCCGAACGACGAGCGAATTCGGGGACTCTCGTTGGCCATGATTGAAGACTGGCGTCGGATCGGAATCACGGTCCGGCTGCTGAATGAGGGTGATCGTGAGGACTGGGATATCTGCCATCGGACCAGCCGGTCCGTCGAACCGCTGACAGAACTCTGGCCCCTGCTGACTCTGCAGTCATCGGCCCGGATCGATGCACTTCAGGCGTTGTCGGAACCGACCCGTCGAGGACTGCTGGAACTGGAGAGAAGCAACGATTGGACAGGAGCCGTCAAGTTGCTGCACCGGATGCTGGCCGATCTGCTGATCGAAGCACGATACATCCCGTTATGGGAACTCGATGAACACCTCGTCGCTCGAAAGCACGTCAGCGGTCTTCCAGATCGACCAATCCATACCTACGACGACATCGAACACTGGAATATCCAGTCGTGGTATCCAGCAGAATAAGGAATAGTCGTGGTTCGGTCCGCGAACCAACGCTTCTTGGTTGACAGAGGGAGGAGAACACTTGAGTTGCTCTAAGAAAATGCAGCGTTGG
>CAIWEX010001000.1 GCA_903911795.1 uncultured Schlesneria sp. | reverse complement strand
TTGTCGCTCACCTATCAGGGTCAGGCCAATCGCCCCTTTGGTCCGCAAGATATCACCGCAAACCGTTTTCAGATTGTGATGCGGAATTTAACGGACGAAGCGGCTCAGAAGGTGATCGCGGCCCGTACTTCGCTGGCCAAATTCGGTGTCCCGAATTTCTATGATGATCAGCGGTTTGGGTCGCTGGGAGAATCCGGAGAATTCATCGCCAAGCCCTGGTGCCTGGGTGACTACGAACGGGCTGTCTGGCTGGCTCTGGCTGAACCGAACCCCCATGATCGTCCGGGGGACAAGGCCGAGAAGCAGACGATCCGTGACCATTGGGGACGCTGGATCGAATGCAAAGCGGCGTTGCCGAAATGTTCGCGTCGCAGCATCGTGACCTATTTGTGTGACCACCCGACTCGCTTTCGCGATGCATTGGCACTGTTCCGACAAGACATGCGCAGCCTGTGGCTGGCGGCATTTCAGAGCGACCTGTGGAACCTGATGCTTTCGGCCTGGATCCAGGAACGAGTCGACCCCGCTCGCCTGTACAAAGTCGAACTCGCGACAGCCAATGTTCCGTTCTACAGCGAACTGACAGACAGCGAACGCGCATCACTCCTGGAACCCGCACTGCCACTCCCTTCGGCCCGGTTGCATCTGGAACCCGGCCCGATCCTGTCGCTGTATGAATCGGTTCTGGCAGACGAGGGAATGTCATTACGTGAAGTGCGAGTCAAATACCCGCGTGACAGCTTCTTTTCGAAGGGAGAGCGATCGGCCATCGTGATCCCCAAAGATCTGAAGATGCATGCCGACGAAGATGACATCAATTCAGGACGACAGCGAGTGACGCTGCAGTTCGTTCTCCCTCGTGGAGCCTATGCCACAATTTTCGTAAAGCGACTCAGTTCTTCGACAACTCCGATCGAGGGATTTTCTGACGATTGACGCCGACCGACAGTTTCATTTCGGCCTTGTCATCTTCAATGCAGGATCTCACCCAGCTGTATCGGAAAAACCATGGCGTATTGCTCTCAATGCAACGGAGAAATGACAGCGACTGAAGTCATCTGCCCACACTGCGGATACGACTTTCCGGATGCCATCCCGACTTCGAACAAGCTCCAGCACGGCTTCGCTTATTCTCCACTGGCAGACCTTGCGCTCATTGTCAGCATGATCGCCGCCGTGTTGGGGGCCGGTGGTACGGCTTTGATGACCATCATAGCACTCGTTCAAGGTCAGTTCGTCTTCGGGTTGTTCTTTGGTCCCGTAGCATTTCTCTTGCAGCTCGGGATGCTGGTCGTGTTTCTTCGCGTGCAGCAATAGCATTTCGTATGCTGGTAACATCACGAACCAGTACTTCGATGCGAAATCCGGCCCGGAAAAGATTAGTTCAGCCATGGAATTCACTCAGGAATGATAACGTCGGAGCCAACACCTGAGATGGTGGCGTTTTTCGAACGCCGAACCAACGAACACATTGCACGAGTTCGTCGATGCCTGGCGATTATGGCAACCGTGACCCGATACGGCGATGAATTGAGCGAACGTGCCACGCGTCACGACGCTTCCAAATTTGGACCGGAGGAGCGGACTCCGTATATTTGGCTTACGGAATTCCATCGGTGTCGGCGGAATGGCGAGACGTTCGAATATCCCAAGGGGATGGAGGACCGAGTTCGCGCAGCAATCGATCACCACATGACGACAAATCGGCACCATCCAGATTTTCATGCCGATCCAAACGACATGACAGATGTCGACCTCATCGAGATGGTGTGCGACTGGACCGCGATGTCGCAAGAATTCGGTCAAGATGGTGGTAGCGCCCGGGGATGGGCGGACAAGACAATCGGTCACCTGCATTTGAATGAAACTCGCCGCAATTTCGTCTACGCGACGATTGAACTGCTTGATTCCAAACTCAAGACGGATGGATAGCGGGTCTGTGAGTTTCCGCCCCCAAGCTCTTCGATTTCCCCGCAGAATTTCGCGGGGCTCGGAATTCACCTGCTATCAAGTAAGTCGACCAGCACAAGATGATTCGGCATGCAAAAAAAGAGAGGGGTTCCGACTCACATCGGAACCCCTCTCGCATTTTGTTGGTCACGCTGCTATCGATCAGGCAGCCGACTTGCCGGTTCGGCTTTCGCGATCAACCAGCCAGAACAGGACTGGGTTGGCGATGTAGATCGTGCTGTAGGCACCGGTCAGCACTCCGATGATCATCGAGAATGCAAAGCCGTGAATTCCTTCACCACCGAACACGTACAGGACGATCACGACGATGAACACCGTCAACGCCGTCAGGATCGTTCGTGACAACGTCTGATTCACGCTCAGGTTGATCATGTCATAGGTAATCTTGGGGCTCTTCCCCTTGATTTCACGGATACGGTCGAAGATCACGATCGTATCATTCAGCGAGTAACCGACGATTGTCAGCAAACAGGCAATCTGTCCCATGTTGATCTTGAAATCTTCCAGGAACAACAGCGAACCAATCGGGGTCTTGCTGAGGTAGGCACCCAAGGCGATACAGCCGAGCGTAACCAGAACGTCGTGCGCCAGTGCGG
>CAIWEX010000999.1 GCA_903911795.1 uncultured Schlesneria sp. | reverse complement strand
CATCGCACTAGCCAATCCAACCGCTCCCTCACGGTCGCGGCTCGATGCGTTGGCCGATGCCGCTTTTGATGCCGCTACACTTAAGTGTCATGCGCTCTATAAGATCCACCTCACAACTTCTGAAGTTGTCCGTTGGCCAATTCAAGAATTGTCGGATGTTCCAGATAATCCATGTGTCCGATTTCAGGGACAACCAGGTCGACATCTCGAAAGAACGGATTCAACACGTAATCCCGGCTGCCACGAACAAGCAGATGTGAAGCATCCGGCCGACGACGCGCCACAGGGCCAAGTGCCAATACTTCCAGCACTTCCGGTCGTACGCCAGACGACAGTACTGCATTGAGGATTTCGAGTCCGCAACTGATCGTAATCACCAACAGTCCTCGACACGATCGCACGAGTGCTTCCCAATGCTTGACGGCATGATCGCGATAGGGCGAACGACGTGCATTCAGGAACTGCGACAGATTTCGCCAACTCGCCTGGGCGATCGGAATCGCGGCCTGCTCATTGCGAACCGGTTTGACGTACGGAAAGTTCGCATAGATCTTGCTTTCGTCGGGGACAGCTAACTGATCAAGAAACCGCTGCTGAGTCCGACTGAGTGCACAGTCGGTGGGATCGCTGAGGCCACTCCACAGGACCACTTTGACATCTGTTCGCGGATGGATCACGGGGGGACTGAAAATCATGGCGAAGTGTCAGGCAAAAAAGTAAAGGTCCCGCGCCGACCGACGCGAATTCGGCGCGAACGCCAGACAATCACTCGCGTCAGACTCGCGTGAGCCAGATGTAGTGGTTGCAGCAATTCTGCAATCAGCGATAACGCAGGTGAAAACGTCGGTGGTTCGTGAAACAGCTTTCGATGCAGAGATCGCAAAACCACATGTCGTACCGTTACCAGAATTGCAAGAATCACTCCCCCAATCCAGCCCCCGGCCAATGTCAGAAGACTGCCCCACAGCAATAAAGGTGGCAGCCCCAACAGTATCACCAGCATCAGTTGAATCGCCAATGGTTGATCCAGGACCAGCAGATTGGCAAACAGAAACCAGCGGTGCATCTGTCGCATGTAATGTCCTGGACCAGAAATACTCGTCTGCAGTCGCTGTGAAGTAATCCCCTGCTTCAATCGCCCTTGGTGTTGAAGGACCAGCCGTGCGAATGAATAGTCATCGCACAATTGCCCCAGAATCGATTCGAAGCCCCCCAGTGAACTGAGATATTCCGTTCGCAAAACGTAGAACATGCCATTGATCGTCAGTGGCCCCGTCCATGTCAGTAATTGCAGGTACGTGAGAATGCTGTTGTTGTTCACAAAATGTGCCACCAGACTGCTCCAGACGTTCTGCCCGGTCGAATAGTGAGGCAATCCGGTGTACAGGTCGCAATCGGAAAGTGCGGCCATCGCCTGCTGCAGATGCCCAACGGACAACGTCGTGTCATCATCCAGAACTGCGACAAATTCCGTTGTGACAAGCGGGATCGCCTGCTGAAGCTTGAAGAGCTTGGGATTGATCCCCGCAGGGCAGGGAGGGCAGATCAGGATGCAAATGTGATGCGGTTTTGCGAGGGCCAGGGGCTCGGCAACGGTTCGTCCCGTGGAATCATCCTCATCAATCAGCCACAGAAACTTCGTTTTTGCAGAGGCTGACTGCAGGTTTTTCTGCAGCGATTCGCCCAGAGTGGGATCACCTCCCAAAATCGGCTGCAGGACGGTCACGGTCGCGTCCAGTTGATCCATCTCTGGATGGCCGATGGCATATCGCCAACTGCGCCAAGCCTTCACCAGGATGATCGCCAGGTACAGGTCCGCACAAATCAGTCCTGCAAGAAAACACGTCGTCATGGCGAGGTCCCAGCGGCCGCGGTCCGGAACCACTCCACGGTACGTTTCAAACCTTCCTCCAGCGAAACCGACGGAGGCCCAAATGTCTGCAATGCCCGGGTCACATCAAACGTTTTCGAATATCGAAAAACATGGACACCGAAGCGCGTGATGGCAGGTTCTGACCATGGCAGAAACAGGCGATGAAACACTTCCAGCATTCCGGCCATTGCCATCGCCGTTGTCGCAGAAACGCGTCGCTTCGGTCGCGGAATTCCCAATTGATCGAAGACGGAAAACAGGAATTCCAGGATCGGAACCGGTTCGTTATTCGTCAGATTGAAGATTCCTGTCACTCGCTTCTCTGCGGCCGTCTGAATGGCGTCGACGAGGTTATCGATGTAGATCAAGTCTCCGACAACTGGCCCGTCGGGGGAATAGAGAACGGGTAGTCGGCCTTGTCGTGCTGCATGAATGATCCGTGGCAAGAGCACCGTATCACCCGGACCAAATACGGCGCGTGGCCTCAATATGGCCCACGATCCTGGGTAGGCGCGCACCAGTTCCTCAGCCTGGCGTTTGGTCGCGGCATACTCATTCACGTGCCGACTGGGTAGCGGAGTCTGCTCCGTGATTCCAAACTGGTGTTCCGGTTTGTAATAAACACTCGACGAAGAAATGTAGATCAGGTGCGGCGAACCGTTCCGCCGGCAGTATTCGATGACGTGCTCGGTCCCGACGACATTGTCCTGATGAAATTGCTTACGAGTCCCCCAGGGATTCGAACGTGCTGCAGCGTGAATCACGACATCAATGGGACCATCACACCGAACGGGGATGGGCTGACGCAGATCGTGAGCAACATAGTCGGGGTCGTTTAGCAGACGGCGCCCCAATCCAATCGTACTCCAGCCACTGGTGCGAAATCGCTGCCAGAGACTGGTCCCCACGAACCCGGAACTTCCCGTAATCAAAACACGCCCGCTCATTGGCTTTCTCGCTCATGCAGATATCGAGCGACAGCATCCTGCCAGGCAGGAAGTGGCGAACCGACGACGCCTGTCAATTTCGAGCAATCGAGGACGCTGTAATCTGGACGCCGTGCCTTGGCACCATACTCAGCCGCCGTACTGGGAATCAGTCCGATCGAGATATTCGACAGCCGAAAGATCTCTGCAGCGAGTTGAAACCAGGAACAATCCCCGGAATTCGTGGCGTGATAGACTCCCCAGGCTTCGGATTCGATGAGTGAAACCAGTGTGTCAGCCAGGTCTGTGACGGAAGTCGGCGTGCATCGCTGGTCGTCCACAATTCGCAATTCCGACCGTTCCCGCCCCAGTCGTAACATCGTTTCGATGAAGTTCCCCTTACCGCGAGCGGCGTTGTGACCATACAGGCCGCATGTCCGCACGATCAGATGTCGGGGACAATTCGTTCGAACAAAGTACTCGCCCGCCAGTTTTGAAATCCCGTAGGCACTGACAGGACCGGGTCTGTCAGTCTCGCGCCAGGGAACGTGTGAATTCGTTTCGAGTCCGAAGACATAGTCTGTGCTGACATGCAATAAGGTCGCCTGATTGGCAGCACACCATCTGGCCAGATTTCGCGGCCCGCAGGCATTGACCCGATAGGCGACTTCGGGTTCGTCTTCGGCTCGGTCCACCAAATTATAGGCAGCGCAATTGATGATGTGCGTCGGCCGGACGTCATCGAGCACTGAAACAACGGATGCGTCATCCGTAATCTCGATCCGGTCATGCCCGAGCGAAATCGCTCGTGGCCCCAATCGTGGTACGAGTTCGCTGCCAAGCTGGCCAACAGCCCCTGTCACTGCAACTCTCATCGAAAACCCTCAGTCGGTATCCTGCATCAGAACGTGCATACAATACCAACGTGTGGCAAGTTGGCCTCGCGACAATGTCGTGGAGCTCTCCTTTTTTGCAAATCGTGTTTACGGTGACATTCGCCTACCGATGGTCCCGTCACGAACCAGAGGGCTCAAGCCGGCCGCGAAAGGATTTCAGAGCTTTCAGGTTGTTTTCCTGCTGAAAAGGATTGGCATCGGGATCAGGTTGCCCGCCCCCCATTCCGCTGCCTCCGCCTCCGCTGCCACCTGCTCCGCGACCGAACGGAAGTCCGACAGCATCGAGCTTCGCCTTCTGGTCGTCGCTCAGGATGGAAAACAGCTCTTCGTACATCTTTTTGGCGTCGTCGTCCGTGAATTTCTCGGCAGCGTCGACCCCATTCAGGCCTTTCACGAGGGCGATGGTCTGCTCGGGAGTCAACTTGAGAGAGATGTCATCAGTCAAGAGATTCAGTTTTCGGACGAGCGTCGTCAAATCCCGTTTGGGGTTGGGGCCTCGTGCACCGCCTCCCATACCTCCGCCCCCACCCATCCCACCTGCTGGCGCGGCTGTTGCGGCTGCGCCTGGGGGAGTTGCTGCCGCCATCTGGGCTGCTGCGGCACCCGCCTGAGCGTCAGCCGGAAGTGGCTTCGGGACTCCCGTGATCATGAAGCCTGACGCACACACTGCCGCATACGATCCAACGGAACCGAGCAGGATGCCCACCAGGCCGGATACGAGCCACAAATAAAATCCCTGGCCAGTCCGCTGTCGGTGAACCAGCCAGACCAGCAGCAGGATGACCATCAGCCCCATCGACAAGATGTACGTTGCCACCGCGTCCATATGCATCAGCATCCCAGTTCTCCGGAAAAGTAAGTGACTCAGGTCCGTTTCGTGAAATGATGATAGCAAACGTGGACGCGATGCTCATGAGGTACAGAACGTCATGGACTCTCAACCGTAATCGCCATGATCACTGGCGACGTAGAGTCGT
>CAIWEX010000998.1 GCA_903911795.1 uncultured Schlesneria sp. | reverse complement strand
TATCCAGCCCGACGTTCTTCAACAGGGTCAATCACCTGTGACGGATGACGTGCCGGCAACCAGATCGGTTCCACTTTCCGCTGCTGGAACAACTGTGCGTAATGCAGATGGCTCGTGAAGACCAGCAGTTGCTGGCCTTCCTGAGTGAAATTAATCAGCGTGTCCGCTGCGGCTTCGGATCGTTGCTGGTCGAAGTTGACGGTGACGTCATCCAGAACCATCGGGAGTTCAATCCCGTTGTTCGAGAAGGCTTTCACCATCGCCAGGCGGATCGCCAGGAACAGCTGCTCACGAGTCCCACCGCTGAGTTTTTCGGCTGGGCGGGATTCACCTGCGTCGTCGTCGACGTACAGATGCTTGCGGCCCAGCGGTGTCCACAAGTGGTGGTATTTTCCCAGTGTCAGTTTTTGCAGGAACGGGATTGCAGCAGCGAGCATTTCCGGCTGATTGGCCTGCTCGAATTGAGTCGCCACGTCGTCGATGGCGTCGTTGGCCAGCGAGGCCGCGAACCAGTTTTCCCAGGCCGAGCGGAGCTGTGTTTCTACTTGTGACAATTCGGCACGGATGCGAGTGCTGCTGCGGTCCGCTTCCAGTGTCTTCAGTTCCTGCTTGATCGTTCCGAGTTGCTCGAAACCTTGTTGCAGTTGCTGTTCGATTTCTTCCAGCTCACGACTGTACTGGCGAGCCATCCCTGTCACGTCATTCGGATTGAACCGTAACAGTTCGTCTTCCACGATCGCGACATCGGGTTCCGATTTGACGATGTGTTCCAGATCCTTCTCGGATTGCTCCAGCAGTGCTTCGACATGCTTGCGACGCTCCATCAATTCCAGACGCTTGTCCAGTTGCGAGCGATGCGATACCCCTGCCAGTGACAGCAGGGCGCTTTGATTTTCGTGAAGTGCATCCAGCTTACGCTGCCAGTCAGCGGCTTCCCGACGGTATTGGATCGACTGGGTTTTTAATCGCTTTCGCTCCTGACTCGCTTCCCGAGCGGCTCGCAATTCGCGATCCCAGGCGTCGACCAGTTCGAACGGATTTGCGGCGTTCTGTTTCGGTCGCTGCATCCGCCGTCCGAGGTCTTCCACCTGTTTGCGGAATCGGTCATATGACAAACGAATGTCCTGCGACTGATCGCGTGTGTCGAGGTGCTTGCGACGGCGATCACGTGCGGCGGAAACTTTATTCCAATGCTCAATCGCCGAGTCGGGGTCGGCGGTTTCATCCAACCCCAGGTAAGCCAGGGTCTGACACCAGCTCTTGCGGGCGTTTGCCAGATCACGTTGCTGAATCTGCAATTTGCCCCGGAAAAGACTTAATCGTCGTCGGACCTGCAGAATTCGTTGATAGTCGGTCTGTGCCTGTTGCAGGCTGGCCGCGCGACGAGTTGCCAACCCGAGCAATTCGCCGTGCTGCAAATCTTCCAACTGGAAATCACGACCAAACCACTCGCGAAGACCACTCTTGTCGACATAGCTCAGGATCTGCTCAAGCAGCGTGTGGCGTTCGGTTTCATTTTTCAGACGCAGTTCACGCAATTCCGCAACCTGCTGCTGCACTTCCTGCTCGTGGTGCGTCCGGAAGGCAACCGCGGTACCAGCGGAGAAGAGCGACAGGATGATGAAGATCAAACCGACGATCCATCCGGTCGTCACGGCGGCGTATAGGCCAGCGATGAACAGCGCCACCCCTGCCAGGGTGAACCACGAGAGAATGCCATAGATCCAGTCGGGCAGGCCCGGCCGGTCATGCAGGCGTTCCATCTGTTGATCGAGTGTTGTCGTCCGGTGCTGCAGCTCCGCAGCTTCAGCATGCCAGCGGCTGAGGTCTGACAATTGCGTCAGACGTTCCTGAGCGATCTGCAGCGAAGAATCGAGATCTTCCGCAGCGATGCCATGCGACTGCAATTCCGTACGCAGGGCCATTTCACGGTCACGGCAGACCGTGCTGGCTCGCTTATAGCGGCGCTGGGCACGACGGGTCTTGCCAACGACCGACTGATATTCTCGCGATGCCTCGACAAACGTCGCGCGTGCTTCGGGAGTATCCTGAACCGCATCCAGACGTTGCAGCGACCAGTTGCGACCCAGGCCCGCGAGGTGTTCGACCAGTTCCTGTTCCTGCTTCGTCGCCTTGCGTTCCAGTTCCGCGATCTTGGCTTCGTAGTCTTTGGTCAGTACGCGCTGTTCGGTCAGCATCTGCACTGCGCCCGAGAACCGACGGATTTCGGGATTGATCCGGATCCCCGACAGCTTTTCGTTGACTTGTGCGAGATCGTTGAGCAACCCTTCGCGGGTTTTCGTCGCCGTGGAAATCTCGTGGTCTAACCGCTCCAGACGCTGCACGCCGTCGGCTGGAAATGCACTGAAATCGGGAAGCGAGTTGAGTTCGTGACGGCATTCCCGGCAGCGATGCCAGGGGGGATGAACTCGTTCCATAAAGCTCAGGCCGCGCAGGTTCGCCTGCAACTGGGACTGACGCTCGCGCCGCTTCTGGATTCGGTCATCCAGTTCCAGCTTTTTGCGATGCAGTTCCCGGTAACGATCACGCTGGCGAACGCCCCCAGACAATTGCCGTGACAGTTCTTCCTGCCGCTTCAACAGGGATGGCAAAACAGCCTTGGGTTGTTCGGAGGTGACCAGGCGTTGGAATTCCTTCTCGATCCGGTTGGGAAGGTCCATTAACAACCGGCCCTGGGGGCCCAGCGTCATGCCGTACAGATGCTCGGCGACCTGATCGGCATTCAGCGTGGCGAACTGCTGAAGCTCGGGCAGTCCGACAGCGAAGACCGATTCGAACAGCTTTTCGTCGGTTGATGAGAGCAGGTCTTCCATGAAGGCGGTCGTGGATTCCCCCGCCGCAATCCCCTCGACAGAGAGCAATCCAGAATCATCGCCGTACGCTGTCCGGCGGATTTCGTACGGACGACCTCGATGCTCCACTCGCAACAGGCCTGAACGAGGCTCGCGGCGATTACGCTTCTTGGGATTTGGCACTTCTTCATCGTGGAATCCGTAAAGGACTCCGCGGATGAACCGCAGCAGCGTCGTTTTGCCAGCTTCGTTCGGTCCGTAGAACACCGTCAGTCCCGAGCGATGCAAGGGCTGCTTGTAGTCCTGCCAGACGCCAAATCGTTCAATTTCAATCCCGGTGATCCGCATCGGGAAACCCCACTGGTGAATTGTTCGGTGGCTGCGATTCGCTGGTTCGATCAGGAACCATTTCGCAGCCGTCACTCGTCGCTAATACTCTTGTTTTGAATCACATCTCAACGTTTGCCAATTGCGGCGAACCATTGCCATCCCAACTGCTGAGCTCGTTCGGCGATCACTTCCGGCGCAACCGTGTCGGCCCACTGTTCCCAATGGCTCGACTTCAGGACTTCGCCCAATCGAGCATCAGCCAGCCACTTGTTCATGGAGGGACGTTCGACTGGTGAACGCCGATCCAGTGCCAGCAGAAACTCCGTCAGCAATTCGCGATGAGCCGCTTCAATGAGCGACAAATCGGGTTCGAGCGGCTGAATCTGGTGGATGTATCGCAACCCCTTCGGCTGATCCGTCAACTCCGTCAGACTGCTCGACAACTCCTGAATGGCCGATTCCATTTCCCAGCCGCGAGTTTCACCTGTCGTCCGATCCAGCTTCCAGTGAATGATTCTCATCAGTTCACCCGGAGGTGATGACAACCGTTCGACGGCCGCCATCATTCGTTCGAGCAGGTCATCGCGACTGGCGACTCGATCCAGCGACTGAGTGATCCGTTCCCAGCGGATCGGACTGAGATTAATCTGTGACTGTTTGATCCGGCGCTGAGCATCCACTTCCAGATAGGTGGCTCCACGCGGCCCCGCTTCTTCGATGGAGAGACCTTGAGGTCCCGACTGGGCGTTGATCGTGCCATCTGTCAGCGGCAGATTCGCAGCAACGTCGTCACCCGCCGGGCAGGCGAGCCAGTCGAGCGCAGCAAATCGAGCCAGGTTCCGCGAGGATTCGCGGATGGGCGTTGCCAGTCCCACGACAAATGGGTGGTCGGCAGGATTGGCGGCTCGAGACGCGAAGATATTTTCCAGTTCCTGGGGCTCAACGGCCGTTTCCGAAGTGACGGGAACCAGCGTGGCAAGAAGTCGACCGCGATCCATCAGATCGATCGGGGAATCATCGGCCGTTGCCAGAATCGTGACGTTTTCAGGAAGCGACGGCAGATCGTGCCAGGCACCCGCAGGGTCAAGCCGGCCGGGCGTGACGAATACAGGAATTGACCGTTCATTCAGTCGCTCAAAACCAGTCCGCAGGGCGACTTCTGCAGAGAGGCTGGCGACAGACGCATCAAAACTGTTGCCGGTAATCAGCAGTGCATCGATATCTCGCTCAATGGCAACGCTGATCAGTCGTTCAAATGCCGTGAAGGTGGCGGACTCCAGCAGATCACGCACGTCGTCGGACCAGGTGCCGAACTGCTGTAGCGGACAATCGAGCCGCAGGTTTGCGGCATGCAATAAGCGAAGAGGCTTCGCGGCCATGAAGGCATCCTTTCCGATTCACGGACTCCCATCCTCGCGTCACACGTTCAATCGCGAGTGTCGACGCAGAGACGATTCAACTCAAACGTACTGTCTCGGGAAGCAATCTGACATGATCCTTCACTTCTTCCGTCTTGGAAAAAGCGAACAGACTTCTGCCAGATTCAGCATCCTCGCATTGGTGATTCAGCACACTTGCCGCCGCACGGTCCCTGCGCGGAGCGTGATAAGTGTACAGCGTCGTCAAGCTCCAGAAAACCCCGAACCTGCCCATTCTCGTCAGTTCGACATTGGATCACGGGCTGGTCGCTCTCCGCAGTTACGGAATTCCGTTGGCTGCGACTTCGGAAAAAACTGCTCGCAGTGAACCGGCCCCGGCAGTGTAGGCGAACGGATAGGGACGTCAAACTTCAGAGACAGGCCGGTCCGCGTCTGCATTCAATGCCTCAGAAACCAGTCGTGTTCTGGCTTCGGGGACGGCCCCTTCAGTGGTGATACGGATCGGTAATTCCACGACAAAAACGCTTCCCTTGCCGAACTCACTCTGCAGTCGGATTTCGCCACCCAGTAACTTGGCAAGTTCCTTGGTGATTGACAGCCCCAATCCTGTTCCTTCGTACTCCCGCGTCAATGTTTCGCGCTGTCCTGGAACGGCGGCTCCCTGGCGAAATTTCTCGAAAATCCGTTCCTGATCTTCCAGCGGAATCCCGATGCCGGTGTCTGTGACTGTCAGCGTAAACCGTGATTCATCCGCCACTTCGGCTCGCACACGGACTCGACCACCCTCGGGCGTGAATTTGATGGCATTGGAAAGCAGATTGCTGAGGATCTGCTGCAGTTTCCCCAGATCTTGCGAGATCACGGGAAGTTCCGGGTCGACATCCAGGCCAAGATCCAGGTTCTTTTTCTCGGCCAGCGGCAGCATCGCTCCGACGCACCGCTCCACCAGATCAGCCATCAGGAACTCGGTCGGATGGACCTCCATCTTGCCGCTCTCGATCTTGGCCAGATCGAGGACGTCGTTGATCAGGTTCAACAGGGTCCGTCCGGATGACTGGATGTGCCCGACATAACGGCGCTGTTTATCGTTCAAATTGACGGGATTGGACAACAGGACGTCGCTGAAACCCAGAATCGAATTCAGAGGCGTCCGCAATTCATGGCTCATCGTCGCCAGGAATTCGTTCTTAAGATTATTCATTTCGTACAATCGCAGGTTGACCTGGGCCAGTTCATCGACCTTCGATTCAAAGCCACGATTCAATTTCTGCAAATCTTCCTGGACCGTAGTCAGGTGCCGCAACATGCGGTTAAAGGCCTGACTCAGTTCTTCGAATTCGTCGCCTGTCCGAATATCCGCGCGCTGATCCAGATC
>CAIWEX010000997.1 GCA_903911795.1 uncultured Schlesneria sp. | reverse complement strand
GCTCCGCGAACCAACGCTGCTTTTTCTTATGGCAACCTAACTATTCGCCATGTCACCAGAAGTCTTGTCAACGAAGAAGCGTTGGATCGCGGAGCGAACCACGACTATAAGTCGTGCCAGTTTGTTCTTGTTCGGCGGAGCAAGGATCTATAGGATGAATCCAGCAGGAGATTCTCCCTATGAACGCTCGTCGATGCTCCGCACCTTTGCGTCGTGGATTTACACTGATCGAATTGCTCGTTTCGATTGCAATCATCGGTTTGTTGATTGCATTGTTGCTTCCCGCTGTTCAGATGGCGCGTGAGTCCGCTCGACGTACTCAATGCCGCAATAACTTGAAAGAACTGTCGCAAGCCATCTTTCTGCATGAAAGCTCACATCAAGTCTTCCCGAGTGATGGCTGGGGATTCCGCTGGATCGGCGAACCCGATCGTGGAACAGGAGAAGCGCAGCCGGGTGGCTGGATTTACCAGATCCTTCCCTATATCGAACGCAACGACTTACGGCAGATTGGGGCCGGTTTATCGGATCCATTGCGTCAACTCGCGCTCGCTGATCTTTCCGAAAAAGGAATGCCTCTTGCCCGCTGCCCGACTCGCCCGGCCGCCGACAAGTGCCCGCGCGATCCTTTACTTGTCTGGTACAACGCGGAATTACGGGCTTCATTGTCGCGAACAGACTACGTGGGGAATGCAGGGGACTACTTCTACGGAATTCATAATGGTCCAGCGACCCTGGCCGAAGGAGACAGCAAATCCTACAGTTGGCCCGATACCAGCAATGTCACGGGAGTCCTGTTTCTACGCAGCAAGATTCGGATGAGTGACATTTCCGATGGCACAACTCACACGTATCTTCTTGGCGAAAAGTACGCCTCAATTCCGTCCTACAACAACTATGGAGATTTCGGGTACGATCAGAGCATATGTTCTGGTGACGACTGGGATCTCACCCGGTGGACGGATGAGTCTCCACTGGCGGATGGACCTGAGATTTTCTCCAAGCGATTTGGGAGCGCGCATGCGTCGGTCTTCCAGATGGCATTGTGCGATGGATCCGTTCGCTCGATCAGCTATTCCATCGACTCGCAGATTCATAAGCAGCTCGGTAATCGTGCCGACGGCAATCCGAAATCCGACGACTACTAATCCGCGTTTCGCCGTCACCAAATGATGGGGTGGCGGGGGCGCACTGGCTTTGCAGAAGCCCCCGAAACCTAACCTTATGCCATGCCTTCACCGAACAGCCCACATCGTCGCTCAATTGCAACACCCGGACACGGGCACGAACTGACGTTTTGTTGTTACCACAGGTTCCCATTCTTGGCCCGGGAACGCACTTGCTGCTGGCTGGCCGAATCGATTTCGGAAGCTCGTGAGACTCTTGGATTTTCACTTTGGGCCTATGTCTTTATGCCTGACCACGTCCATCTGATCATTCATTTCAACCAGCTTGAGTACAACATCGGACAGGTGCTGAAATCCATCAAGCTTCCTGTTTCACGGAAGGTACTGGCGTTCTTGCGAACGGAAGCACCGGAATGGCTGCCTCGCCTGGCACAAAAAAGAGGGAATCGCACGGAATATCACTTTTGGCAACGAGGAGGTGGGTACGACCGCAACATCACAGAGCCCCGCACCTTGGAGCAGATGATTGAGTACCTGCATCTGAACCCCGTTCGGAAAGGACTCGTTCAGTATGCAATCGATTGGAAATGGTCTTCGGCACGATGGTTCTTAGACAAGACTCCCGGCCCGTTGGTCGTCGACCAGATTCCGTATGAGTGGACTGCGGGAATGACGGATGCATGAATCGTCGGTTATTCGGGGGCT
>CAIWEX010000996.1 GCA_903911795.1 uncultured Schlesneria sp. | reverse complement strand
GCAGATGACGGAACTGAATCGTCTCTGCAAACTGAATGATACTGTTCTGCGCCAGTTGGTGATTCGTCATCCCAAGGTCATCTTCGATGCCATGGTCGACGCACTGACCTCGCACGACGGAGCCATCCACAGCCCCGAACAACGACCCGACCCACGCGATCCACGAGCCAACTTTGGTGATCGTGATCGTCTGCCAGACGGGCTCGAAGAAGAACGATAATCCTCTGCCAGCGCCGTGCTGGCGGCAGTTGCAGCCCAGCGTTGACCTCCTTACAGGAGCCCTGTCATGGCAAGTTTCAATAAAGTCATTCTCGTTGGAAATCTGACTCGCGATCCGCAGGTCAAGTACACCACGGGCGGCACCGCCGTGACGGAAATTGGACTGGCTGTCAACAGGCAATGGTTCGACAAGCAGTCCAACTCCCGCAAGGAAGAGACGACATTTGTCGATGTCACTCTGTGGGGACGAACGGCGGAAGTCGCGGGCGAGTATCTCTCGAAAGGGAAACAAGTCCTGATCGAAGGCCGATTGCAACTGGATACGTGGGATGACCGCGAATCCGGTCAGAAGCGTAGCAAGTTGCGAGTCGTCGGTGAAAACATGACGATGCTCGGTGGTCGCGGCGAAGGTGGTGCTGGCGGCGGTGGTGGCGGTGGACGCGGATTCGCCGGAGCCCCACGTGGTGGTGATGCGGGTTCAATGAGCCAGGAGCCGAGTGACTTTGGTGGTGGCGGGTTTGACGATGTCCCGCAGTCGGGTGGTGGATCTCCTGACGAAGTGCCGTTCTAAACAACGGACGCAGAAAAAACGGACGCAGAAAAATTTGATTGGCCGCTGCTGTGGCCTGAAACATACTGGCTGCCAGCGCAGCCGACGAAATTTGGACTGATTCAACTAACTTTCACGTTCGGCTGGTGTCGAACAGGATTCACGGAACAAGCACGATGGCACGCAGTACTCATACCGCCTCTGGCCGACCACGAGTTTCTCGAAACATTGAGTTGCTTCTGGCTGAGGATGTCGAGTCTCTTGGCAAGCGCGGCGAAATCGTTCGCGTTAAGCCCGGATACGCCCGGAACTACCTGATCCCCAACGGTCTGGCCACGATGGCGACCGAAGCCAACAAGCGAGCTGTTGTTCGCCACACCGAAAAGCTGGCACAACTCTTCGAACAGAAGATGAAGGACCTGCAGGTCCGGGCCGATCAGATTGGCAAGTACAGCGTGACGCTGGAAGCCAACGCCAACGAAGAAGGCCATCTGTACGGCTCGATCATGGGACCCGATATCAGCAAGGCCCTGAAGGCGGCTGGTTACGGCGTCGAAGCGGATCACGTTCGCCTCGATGGTCCTTTGAAGGAACTCGGGATGTACACCGTCAAGATTCAGTTGCATCCGGAAGTAAAGACCGAAGTCAAGGTCTGGGTTGTTCCAGCAGCCAAGAAGTAATTCGGGCGACGACGCTCGTTGCAGTCTAGAAAGCGACGCGCCGCTCATCCGGCGCGTCGCTTCGTTTTTCCCAACCGCAGGACTCGCGAATGGCTGGCTCGAAACCTCTCGGCGACTTCACTGGTGCTCACCTGCCACCCCAGAATCTGGTGGCAGAACGGAGCGTCCTGGGAAGCATCCTGCTCGAAAACATGGCGATCGACGAAGTCGCTGACATCCTGCATGCAGATCACTTCTACAGCGATGTTCACGGGATCATCTACGCCGCGATCCTGAAGCTGAACGAAGCGGGAACCAAAGTTGATGCAGTGACGCTGGCCGAAGAACTCGACAAGCGCAATCAGTTGCAGGATATCGGCGGCGTCCCCTACATCCTGGAAATTCTCGAAGCTGTCCCGCATGCCGCTCACGTGAAGTACTACGCTGAGATCGTCCGTGACAAATGGATTCAGCGCACCCTGACAAACGTCTGTACCGAAGTCCTGCGAGACTGCTACGAGGGAACAGACGACACGGCGGATGTCCTGACCAAGGCCGAGCGAGGGATCTTTGATATCCTGGAAAATCAGGACGTCAGCCAGAAGCTGTCGATGGACGACATCATGCTGGCAACTCTCGACCGCATCAATTCTCGATTAGGGAAAGAAGGCTCCATCAGCGGGCTTTCGACTGGCTTTACCGAACTGGATCGTCAGACAAACGGATTCCAGCCCGCCGAACTCATCATCCTCGCCGCTCGCCCCTCCATGGGTAAAACCGCACTCGTCTGTAACATCGCCGAATGGTGCGCTGGTGCCGGTGAAACTGCGACGCTGATCTTCAGCCTGGAACAGTCCAAGCTGGAACTGGCCGAACGTTTTCTATGCATCCGCGCCAAGCTCGACGGACACCGCCTGCGCAAGGGACAACTGGAACCCGACGAACGACACGCACTGCTGGAAGCCTCCTCAGAACTCAGCCGACTGCCGCTCTTCATTGACGATCACCCCGGCCGCACCGTGGGACAGATCAGTGCCATCTGCCGCCGCCTGAAACGACGCAATCAATTGGGCCTGGTCATCATCGACTACCTGCAACTGATCGAACCCGAAGACAAGCGAGCGAACCGCGAACAGCAGATCGCGCAAATCACGCGGCGTCTGAAGGGGATCGCCAAAGAGAATCAGTTGCCACTGATCGCCCTGTCACAGCTCAACCGCGGTGTCGAACTTCGCGAAGACAAACGCCCCAGGCTGGCAGACCTGCGCGAAAGTGGTGCAATCGAACAGGACGCCGACATCGTCATGTTCCTGCACCGCCCGGATGCTTACAATCCCGAAGATCGCCCCGGCCTGGCAGAAATCGTCGTGGCAAAACACCGATCGGGCCCCACAGGGATCGTCAACCTGCAATGGCGCCGAGAATCAATGCGATTCGATGACTACGATCCGATGATGGACGGCGGAGCCACCGCAAACTTCTGACGTTTTCTGACGCAGGTGATTCCGTGCTGGAATTCCGTCATAAGTATGTCACTCGAAGAGTCGCCGCTCCCAACCCCTTCATTCCTTTGCGTCTTTGCGTGAGACTCATTCCGCCAGCCTGCTACACGTCCTTCTCGAGATCGCAATAAATCGTTCTGTCCAATCACGTCTACTTCGCCGGCTTGGATTCCTTCGTGAGATAGACCCGCGTCACGTAGTCGGTCTTGGCATAGGGAGTATGGCACTGGATACAGGCTTCCAATCGTCCACTCACCAGTTCTTTCATGCCCGTTCGATCGACAATCGAGTATTCCCAGTCACCATGAGCTTTGTCATATCCCGGCTTCATCTTGCGCATGATCGTGAAGAGTTCCGTCTCGGTGGCTTCCTCGTCAGAGTACTTTTGTTTGACGATCACTGACCCGACAGGATAGATCCCCTTTCCTGACTTCATCGTCTCCAGCCCTGCCTCGTTGACGTATACGTGACAGTAGTAATTTGAATGAGCATGAAACGTCTTGGGATTCCGATCGCAGAGGGCCGCAGCCTCATCGTCCATCTTGAAAGGAACGTCCGTCACGCGATGCAACTTTGATTCGCTCGATGCCATCCGAGCACGAAGATCCTGCGGTTCTTTAGAATCCGCAGCAACGACGACCGCCACCACAATGACACCCATTAGAGCAGCGAACAAACTCGCAAATCGTTTCATCGTCAGTTCCTGTATTGGCCTGTAATTCAGTGCCATCACGACTTGAGTCGCTAAGACGCGAGCCCCGTATCAGACGCCCTGCCCGCACACGTAGTTCCCTAGAAGCTGGCAAAACGTCCACGAATTTCGAGAATATGCAGACGGATGCTCGCCACCATCATTCAAGGGAGATTCGGTCCGGGAGATTCGATCGGCGCGGGTCTCCCG
>CAIWEX010000995.1 GCA_903911795.1 uncultured Schlesneria sp. | reverse complement strand
CTGCCGACATGGATCACGACGGATTTGGCGATTTGCTGGTGACGGGTTATGGAGGTCTGCAATTGCTCCATAACCAGGGTGATGGAACGTTCGTCCCTGCCACCGAAACCGCTCGCCTGGTCGATTCCGCGTGGAGTACTGGTGCCGCCTGGGGGGATGTCAATCGCGACGGAAACCTGGATCTGTACGTGGCTCATTACGTCGACTGGAGCTTTCAGAACCATCAGGCCTGCGACGATCCGAATGGCGGCCGGACGGAAATCTGCGGTCCAAAGCACTATGGCGCTGTCGATGATCGGCTGTTCCTGTCGAACGGTGACGGCACGTTTGACGACGCGACGTCTTTCGCTGGCCTGGTCCACGGCGGAAAAGGGCTGGGCGTGGTGATGGGTGACTTCGATTTGGACGATGACCTGGATGTCTATGTCGCCAATGACACGACCGAAAACTTTCTCTATTTGAATCGAGGCGACGGACGGTTTGATGAGGTGGGGCAATTGAAAGGAGTCGCACTGGACGACTCGGGCCGTCCCACCGGTAGCATGGGAGTCGATCTGGCTGACTTCGACGCAGACGGACTGCCTGATCTCTGGACAGCGAATTACGAACACGAAATTTTTGGCCTGTATCGCAATCTGGGGCAGGGGAGATACCTGCATGTCAGCCGCCCGATGGGTTTCGCCGCCATCGGAGATCGATACGTCGGCTGGGGGACCGGGTTTGCCGATTTCGATCGTGATGGAGATCTGGACGTGATCGCGACCACGGGACACGTCAAGAAGTTTCCAGAGACTGCCGCTGTGAAGCAACTGCCGCTGCTTTGGCTGCAGAATGGCGGGCGGTTTGCGAGGGCCATCTTTCCAGCCGACTCGTACATGGGAACACCGCACGAAGGACGTGGCCTGGCGTTGACCGACGTCGACAATGACGGTGATGTCGATGTCGTGATCGCTCACAATGATCGGCAGCCGGCGGTGCTGTCGAACGAAACCGTAACAGAGGGGGGCTGGTTGCGGGTTCAATTGATCGGTCGTCAAAGCAGTCGAGATCCGGTTGGGGCTCGACTGGGATTACGATCTGGAAATCAGACGGTCTGGCGCTACATCCAGGGCGGGGGAAGTTATCTCTCGCAAACCGATTTGCGACCTCATTGGGGCCTGCCGAAGGGGAGCAAGGCCGAGTTCCTGGAAATCCACTGGCCGTCAGGTCGGGTGCAGGTCATTGACGCCTTGCAACAGAATCGCACGATGATCATCATCGAACCTCCTGATATACGCGAGCGATGACTCGCCGCAGTATCGCCTCGAAAGCCCCGCGATGAATCTTTCCAAACGAGCGTCCATTTCTGTCACCGCCCTCATCGGCCTGGGATTGTTGATCGCGAGTGGGGCTGCTTACTGGAACTGGATCCCGACACCCGCCCAGCACTATGAAACCGGCTGGCGAGCATTGGAGGCTGCCGAGTTCACGCAGGCAACGGAATTGGCCGACCGCCTGGCGAAGTTTCGTGGTTTTGAGTCGCATTCGCACCTGCTTCGAGGTGGAGCACTATTACGACGCGGCAAGCCGCGCGAGTCACTCGATGAACTGAAGCAGGCCTTGAACCACGATCAGACGCGAGTCCGAGCCCAGGTACTGGCGGGCGAGGCTCTGACAAAGCTCAAGTTGTCGCTGAACGCAGCGGAAGTCTTGCGGGAAGCTTTGGTGAGCGAGCCTGACAATGTGGACGCACACCGCTGGTCCGGCGCGGCACTGTACGATCTGGGAGCGATGGAACAGGCCGTCTTTCATTTAGAACGACTGTCCGAGCTGGCCCCTGCCGACCCCAGGCCGCATCGCGTGATGGGCCTGATCTACAAGGATCTTGAAAACGATCAAAAAGCGGTGCAATGTTACGAAGCGTCGCTGGCACGCAGTGCCGATCAGCCCGATATCGATTCGATCCGCACAGAATTGGCAGAAGTTCAGATCCGTCTCAATCATCATGGCGACGCATTAAAAACTCTGGCGAGTTGTACATCGTTGGCTCGAGTCCTGGCCTTACGAGCGGAATGCGAGTACGCCCAGGGCCAGGTCGCGACGGCGCGGGATCTTCTGACCACAGCCCTGAAGCAGAACCCGAACGACGAGGGATCGTTACTGCTGCAGGGAACACTCGCCCTGAATGAGGGCAACCCGACAGCAGCCATCGCAGCCTTCGAGCGAGCGGTCAAACAATCTCCCGCCGATTTCACTGCCCGATTCAAGCTCTCTCAGGCGTACGCTCAGGCCGGTAATGAACAGCAGGCGGCCCGGCAACTGGAAGTCATGAACGAAATCAAAGAGATCCGGCGCGAGGTGACCCAGGTTTATCAGCAAGCGTTACGTGAACCCCGCGACGCCGACGCCAGATTTCGGCTGGGAGTATTGTCAGAAAAGCTGAACCGCCCGGATCTGGCTCGCATGTGGTATCAAGCAGCGCTGTCCATCGATGCGACTCATGCCCCCGCAACGACGGCGCTCAAGAACCTTCGTTCTGTGGAGTGAACTCGTAAGTGTCTGGCCTGAAACTATCGAGACGGACAGAGCCGAAGCGGCAGAAACTGTGGCCACGCCTCCCGCAGCATTGTCAGGAAAGGGCGCAAGAGAAAAGCGGGTGAAGGGAATCGAACCCTCGCCTAAAGCTTGGGAAGCTTTCGTTCTACCATTGAACTACACCCGCGAGATCACGTCCCGGTCCCCCCGTGGTGGCTTTTGAAACCGACGCTTTGCGCGGTTT
>CAIWEX010000994.1 GCA_903911795.1 uncultured Schlesneria sp. | reverse complement strand
GCCGTCGCCGGCCTGGTGGACGATGCGCATCGTCGGGAGCGCGGCCTGGTCGAGGAAGAACGGCTGTGCGTAGCGGAGCTCGCCCTGGTGCGTGCCGCGCATGCGGTGGAGCTGCCACCACTCCGCGAGCCGCGCGCGTTGCGATGCGTCGCCCTCGGTCGTGTAGAGCGTGACGCCGCGGTCGCCCGAGAGATACGGCAGCGCGGACGTGTCGGCGCGAAGCGGCTGCGAGAGCCGCACGCCCTGCGCGAGCGATTCGGCCGCATCGTCCTCGACGAGGCCGAAGCTCTGCACGAGCCGTTGCTCGTTCCGATCCTGAAGGAACGCCACAAGAGCATTCGCGACCGCCCGCTGAAACGTGCCGACGAAGCCAGGCGGCATCTCGACCGCCATCAGGCTCTTGTGCGTGCCAAGACGGCAATCCACAAACTTCAACGGCAAGCGGGGCGGGAACCGGACAACATGGAAATTCGCCTGGAACTGGTGCGGCAGTGCGACGAAGTCCATTGGGTAGAAAAAGCAGCCTTCTGGCGTGATTCAGTCGAAGCCCTGCGCATTTCCCAGGAGGCTCGACTCGCGAAACCGTAATTGTCATTTGTCCTCGAATTAGACGGGAATTCTTGGTATCTTCAAGAAAAATTAACAATAGCGTTCTGGTCTCTGCTTGGTGTTTTTCCAAGGTGGCATAGCGAGCATTCTTCTCTGCAGATCGAATTGGTGTAAGACGGACCTTTTGTCCGTCGTACATTTCGCGAATGTGCGTTGCTGGACGTGGTCGCTGCCAGAATTGACGCGACTTACCAGCAGGCTGGCCTTGGGAATCTGATCGTCAGGATCACACACGAGACGAAATTTGTGCGAGGTTGAGTGGATGTCGGAACAGTGGTATTACCGCAGCTTTGGTCAGGACTTCGGTCCGGTCCCGTTTGACCAGTTACAGGAATTGGCGGCGTCGGAATCGATCGGAGCGACAGACGAGATCCGTCGTGACGACGCGACCGACTGGGTCTTGGCATCATCGATCCCGGAACTCGGCTTTGCGGTCGCGGAATCAGGGGCCGTCGTTGTCGCGCCACCGATCGCGTCGAACGACTGGTATTGCTTGTTTTATGGCCAGGAAATGGGCCCCATCGGTTTTGACGAGATCGCGGCATTCGCTGAACAAGGTCAGTTGTCCGAAGATGACCAGGTAAAACTTGGTGCCGAAGGAAAGTGGCGACGCGTCGGCTCAATCGGCAGACTGGTTGCCGTGATTCCCTACAAAGCCGCACAACAGACGATTCCCGAGAAACGCTCTGAACCCGTCATTGCCATCATGCCGCAAGCTGTCGCCCCTGCCCCTGCACCAGCGGTTGTGTCTCAGAAGCCAGTTGCCCCAGCAGTACCGGTCGCCGCGCCCGTTGAACCGTTACAGCCTGTTGTTCCACCGGTTGCCCCATCGCCTCGCCTGTCGTCTCCTTCGGTGGCGGTTCGCACAGAAACGCCTGAGGAACCCACTGGCAGCCTGGCAAACTCAGCGGCAACTCGCAGCACGTATCCCGGAGGATTCAGTTCAACGCCGTCACCGTATCGCCCGACTATTCCTCCACGTCCGATGCCCAGATCCTCGAAGAGTTCGTCTGATTTTTCAATCGTCGATTTCATAAAGGGGCCGGGAGCCATCGTGGGAGGAATCATCGTTTTGATCGGGTTGGTTTACGTCGGGTGGAGCAATCTTCCCCAGGGAAACGGTGCGGACGTCGAGCGTTATACGAATCTCAAGAAATTTCTGGAAGATGTGCGATCGGCACGCAGTTCGAATTCCGTCGATGCATCGGCGTTCAAACGGCGGGCACAACAATTCAGTGCTGACTACATCCCGGCATTGAAACATGCAAACGGGAGCATGCCCGCCAAACAAAATCTTCTTTGGGCTGTCCGTGACGAACTCCCCAAGATGATGGCCAAAGATCTGAAAACAGAAACCGTTGAAGAAAAACGATTCGCCAGTCGCCTGGCGTCCGCTGCCACCAGTCTGGGGATCAAATAATTGAAGCGACGACGAATTTGATTTGTTAGGCACCGCTGATAAACGCTGATGATCGCTAATCAGGATGTGATCGAGCATACGCCGCAACGTTGCAGTCACCGTCACCGTGCAAGTTCGATGACGTAGTGTTCATCAGCGATCATTAGCCACTGCCTCGATTAACTTCGACCACTCCAGATTGGATGCATGCGTTCGATGTGTGGGTTTGTTACCCACCTTCTACGAGGATTGCCAGTCGGTGAATCGACGCTTCTAAGAAAATCTCAGAAACATTGATCTGCCATGAGGACTCTGAATCGTCATTCAACTTTCGCCAGCGTGTCGAGAATTCTGTCCGCAACGGCTTCTGCCAGCAAATCAGTGCCGCGTGCGTTGTAATGGCAAAAATAGTCGCTGTAGATCGTTTCTGTCTCGCTCGAAAACAATTGCGTCAGGTCCTGAAACGCAACGCCATCATTTCGTAAGGACTCTCCCGCGGCGATCAAGCGCGGGTAGCTTTTCTTGACACCAATTGCAAACTCCTCCCTGGGGCTATAGTACTTTTCTTTCTCGACGAGGCTGAGAGGTTTGGAACCTTCGTGGTATTGATTCGGCTGAAGAAAATGGAGGTATTTTATGCCACGTCCGACACACAGGTGATGCATCTGCAGGGAACTATTACGCCAGAGCTTTACGATCTCTGAATACATTTCAATTTCATTCGCGTACAACTGACGCGGACCCTGTCGAGCAAATCCGAATCCTTGAATTTTGTTGACATGGGTCAATTCTACTCCCAGGTCGACCTGTTGATTGCGAAGTCGCTCGTCCTGTGCTGCCCAGATCAGACTGCCCGTCCAGGTGTGTCGCAGGATCGATTTCATCCACCATTGCGCCTTGGCTTGTCGCGTGGCACGGATTTCCAGCAAGCGGTATGACATCGCGGAATTTCTTGGATCAACGACGTCCAGCAACCTGGCAT
>CAIWEX010000993.1 GCA_903911795.1 uncultured Schlesneria sp. | reverse complement strand
CCCGTGACTGCGATTGCTTCACTTCCGACCGCATTCTTTACGGCATCCACATTCTCGCTGATCCTGCCTTACATCGATCAGGGGCCTGTCTATCAGATGATGAATTTCGGAGTTCATTACACCGACGATGCGAACACAATTCTGGCCGGCAAGACCAGGCTCACAGCATTTTTATGCCCCAGCAACGGAGTGACTCAACCGGACCCCGCATCCTTTGGACTCGTCGACTACATGCCCGTAGGCTACACCACACTGCCAACGCCGACTCAGAACCCAGGTCCCAAAAAAGAAGGTGCGCTGGGGTTGTTTGGGCACTCGATGGCTTTTATCACGGACGGAACAAGTAACACGATTGCAATTTTCGAAGATGCGGGTCGCGTATCGGGTGGGTTGAATGGGGTCGTCTCTGTCACGACATCAGCATTATCTGGTGGAACCATCGCTAACGCAGGCCTCATTACCAAGGGAACGGGAAGCGGCCCTGTCTGTACTGGACTGAACGGCGGAAGCACATGCCCTGCCCGCTGGATTGACGCGGACAGCGGCAATGGCGTCACGGGCCCTCAAGCAGGAGTCTTTTCAGCAATCAACAACAACAAGGGGCCCGGAGGAGCAATTGCCTGTCCGTACACTCAAGTGAACTGCGGTCCCTTCGGCGAACCGTTCAGCCTGCACGTCGGTGGCTGCCATGCGTTATTGTGTGACGGCTCCGTGAGGTTCATCTCTGAAAATACCGACACGCAAGTCGTTCGTCGTTTGAGCGATCCCAATGATGGCGAAGTCATCGGCGATTTCTAACTGGACCGTGCCGGACTTCTATTTTGATTGCTTGAACCTTTGCATTCCCCCAACCGTGGATACTGTTCAAGTTCCCGGCGTCTGACGAACTCACCGTACCAGTTCAGGTTTTTTCGCTCCCCGTGATTTCACAATTCCGTGACTGATGTTCAACACCAGTAACCGGCCGCGCGAAATCTTGAGTCGAACATTCGATCATTGGTCATGTCGTGTGCGGTTTACGGAACAGCCCGATTCAGGGCATCAGGGCCATCAACGCTCGTTATTCAAATGCTCCAACCGTTCCAAAATCGTTTGCAATCGGGAAATGACAGGACCAGCCTCCGTAAACGTTCGATGTTTCAAATAGATCCATTCGAGCCAGGTCCAACCGCTCAGCAGGACCCCGCTGTGGTTGAGAACTTCGATCAAGTGCAGTTCGCTGAAGCTCAATGGTCGGTGGCGCTGGTACTCATTCAGAGCCTGATCCCAGCGGAGGCGATTGTCGCCGATCAGGCTGCCGATCAGTCGGGAAAGATCGCAGGAAACGTTTTCCGTTCGAGTCGCAGAGGGATCGATCAGGCCTGTCAGTTCATTGTCGGTAAACAGCAGGTGGTCGTGCCAGATGTCTCTCAGGCAAGGATGCAGGCGAACTTTGAGATCGCAGACGGAGCGTAGTTCTTCGGCGATTCGGTTTCTGCCCCTGCGAACGCACGCAACGGTGCGAAGGGTCAGTTCGCGAATCTGCGGATTCAGAACGGCCTTGACTGACTTTTCGATTCTGACGAGCAATGGTTCGTTAATACGATCCATGATTTGCAACCGTTCGCCGACTGCGGGCGACGGGGCGTCGTGACGCGAGGAAAACCAATCCGCAGATGTCGCTGCAGGAATATGGCGTTCGGCCGAGTGATGCCAACTCGCAAGGGCCACCATCGTAGCCCGCAAGCGTTCGTCCGTGGGATTCGTGTGGAAATCGGCGAAACCTGGCAGCCAGGGTTCCAGTTGCCAGTCGTCACCCGTCTCGTGCGGCAATGTTGTTCCGTCGGCGGTCAGCAGCGGGACTGCAACGAATGTTAAGCCGTCCCGGTACAGGTGCGTCAACAATTGGTGCAGGCCGAGGATTCGCGCAGCAGGAAGTTGTGAGCGAGGCCAGCGACGTAAGGCGAAATTCCCCTGATCGGTGACGACTCGCCAGATTCCGGCTCCGCTGAATCCGCCGCGATTGCCCAGGAATTCAACCCGGGACGGGGTGATTCGCGGTGCATAACGATCAAGGACTCGTTGACAAACCGCCTCTTCCGCTGGGGATTTGTTGCTTTCAACCATCACGCGGCATTCTGAAAAGGAGTCACCCTCAAATCCAACTCGAAAGCGGGAAGGCCCAAAGGCATTTCAAAGCAGGCTTCATCGCTCCTGAGTG
>CAIWEX010000992.1 GCA_903911795.1 uncultured Schlesneria sp. | reverse complement strand
CTCATACCAGTTGCGAATGCGACGCCAAGACTGCGCCACTGATGTCGGATCAGTTGCCATCCGGTGAACTCCCCCACTCGGTGAACAATCTGGCTGCGAACAAACTCAGTGACGGAAATGACGACGACCAGTAAAGAGCATTGCGATTCCGTATTCGTTACACGCTGCGATGACATCTTCGTCGCGCTTCGAGCCACCTGGCTGAATGACGGCAGTAATCCCCGCTTCGTGGATCTGATCGATCCCGTCTCGGAATGGGAAGAATGCATCCGAAGCACAGACGGCCCCGCGAGCCCGTTCGCCAGCTTTGTAGGCGGCGATGTAGGCCGAGTCGAGGCGACTCATCTGCCCTGCTCCGACACCGACTACGTGGCCGTTCTTTGCAAACAGGATGGCATTCGATTTGACGTGCTTGCAGACCAGCCACGCAAATTCCAGGTCCGCGAATTCTGAGGCTGATGGTCCGCGGGTCGTCACGACCTTCCATTGACTCATGTCTTCTGCGGATTCATCACGATCCTGAATCAACAGGCCACCGGTCACGCGGCGGTATTCCTGGCTGATGGGACGTGGATCCAGCAGCGCAGGGCATTCCAGCAGGCGAACGTTGGCCTTCCATTTCGGTACCGTTGTCAGCATTTCGAAGGCGGCAGGTTCATACGATGGAGCGATGATGGCTTCGATGAATCGTCCCGGAACGCAAAGCTGATCTGCGGTTTCCGTATCGACGGGGCGATTGAAGCCCAGGATTGAGCCGAAGGCGCTGACGGGATCACCACCATCGGCCATTACGTAGGCTTCGACCAGGGCATCAGACACGGCACAACCACACGGATTGTTGTGCTTGATGACGCACGCAGCGGGGCGACGGAATTCGCGGACGATCTGCATGGCCGCGTCCAGGTCGAGCAGATTGTTGTACGACAGTTCCTTCCCGTGCAACGTCTTCGCGGCCGCGAGAGTCGATGACGGGGGATTCTTCTCGACATAAAACGCAGCCCGTTGATGCGGGTTCTCGCCATAACGCAGTGACGACCTTCGTTCAAACTGCAACGAGAGCGCACTCGGGAATTCAGGATCGGAGGCGGCTGCTGGATCGCACAGGCCACTCATGTAATCCGCGATTGCCCGATCGTATCTGGCGGTCATTTCGAATGCAGCGGCAGCGAGTTTGCGACGGAATTCGAAGCTGAGCGCCCCTTGCTCAAGTTCAGCCAGGACCTGGCTGTATTGCGATGAGCAAGTGACGACCCCCACGTATTTGTGGTTCTTTGCTGCGGAACGAAGCATGCTCGGCCCGCCGATATCGATCTGCTCAATCGCTTCTTCTGCCGTAACATTCGGACGGGAAATCGTTTCGACGAACGGATACAGATTCACGACGACGAGTTCAAACGGGGTAATCCCATGTTCTTTCATCGAGGCCGCATCTTCGCCGAGGTCGGGGCGGCCGAGCAGTCCGCCGTGGATACGTGGATGCAGAGTCTTCACCCGGCCATCCATCATCTCGGGAAAACCTGTGTATTCCGCGACATCCAACACCGGCACTCCGGCCGTTTCGAGAGCCTTTCGAGTCCCTCCGGTGGAGAGCAATTCAAATCCCAGGCGAATCAGTCCCTGAGCAAACGGAACCAGGCCACTCTTGTCACTTAAGCTCAACAACGCTCGGCGTACGGCAGTCATCAGAAAAATCTTTCGCGTCACAGAGAAAATTTGCCATTCAATGTCGTCGGATGCTACAGGGGACGGACTGAGGCGTCAAATACACGCGTCCGTGTGCGGAACATGGGACGCGGATCCCCAGTTCAGACGATTGGAAGGAAAGGAAGTTAACGCAGAGACGCAGAGTCGCAGGGACGCAAAGGAAATGCTCGCCTTCGATTTATGTTTGCGCCCCTGCGACTCTGCGCCTCGGCGCTAACTTCTGCGATTCCTTTTACGATGAGCTAGACGGAATCAATGATTGAACATGAATGCATTCGAAGCCAGCAGCTACGAGAAGAGAGATCGGAGGGTGGCCCAGACGTCGCTTTGGACGTCTGGGTTTACAAGAGGCAAGATTGCAGTACGCCAGCTCAAGGCTCCTGTTGTGAATCGCGACGGTTCAGCAGCGTCGCCGCCACTCGCAGGTGGCCCGGTTTGATTGATGAACCGATCGTGCCGTTTCAGGTGACACCATAATCAATGCAATTGCCCTCGCTCGTGTTGATAAGTAACATGTTTGACATGTGGACAACGTCTCCAGGGAGCTGACATGCAAATTGACGCCATTGAACCTCGCCAGACGACTGCTGACCTGGTCGTCGAGCGGTTAGCGAGGGTGATCAAAGATCGCCAACTCATGGCGGGAGAGCGACTGCCGGGTGAGCATGAACTCGTCGAGCAATTGAAAGTCAGCCGCCCGGTGTTGCGGGAAGCGCTCGCTCGGCTGCAGAGCATCGGACTTGTCGATATTCAACGCGGGCGCGGGACGTTCGTTGGAAATGCGACAAGTCTAGCGAACTGTGTGCGATTGTTGCGGTCAGCCGTCACAATCTCGCCGCAGGAGTTACGGTCGTATGCGGAACTGCGGACTGCAATTGAAGTGCAAGCGGTTCGGCAAGCGGCGGAGCGGGCAACCGACGAGGAGATCGCCGAACTCGCATCACTGCTCAAGCAACTCGACAACGAAGAGCTACCATATCCCGTGGCTCTTGAGCTGGACTTTCAGTTTCATCGCAAGTTGATTGACATCGCGGGCAATCCGCTGATGCAGAACATGATAGAAGTGATTTAC
The DNA here is from genome assembly GCA_903911795.1 of uncultured Schlesneria sp. Lineage (GTDB taxonomy): Bacteria > Planctomycetota > Planctomycetia > Planctomycetales > Planctomycetaceae > Schlesneria. The sequence continues at coordinate 1,563 of CAIWEX010000992.1, read as the reverse complement.
GAGTTCGTACTGACGCAGATGGTTCGCACCACGCCGTCGCAAAGTGAAAACCACCTGGGGCGTCGCCTGCACAAGTCAATTCTGAAAGCCGTTCGCGACCATGACCCCGACGCCGCGGCCCTGGCCATGCAGCAGCATATGCAGGCCGTGCTCAAACGTTTGGATCGATAGGAGTCGACAATGTTCCGATTATGGTTTTGCCTCTTCTACATCATGGCGGCTGCGATCCCCGTCTTCGGCGCGGACCGTCCGGCGTTGACGCAGGAACAGATTACATTCTTCGAAACCAAGATCCGCCCGGTCTTGGTCGAGCACTGTCAGGAATGTCACGCAGCGGGGGCTAAGATCGTTCAGGGCGGACTGCGAGTTGACCATCGTGAGGGATTGCTCAAGGGGGGCGACACGGGGGCTGCGGTTGTTCCTGGCAAGGTCGATCAAAGCTTACTCATCAAGGCGCTGCGCCATGATGAGATCAAGATGCCGCCAAAAGGGAAGCTGGCGGATTCCGTTGTGAAGGATTTTGAAACCTGGGTCACAATGGGGGCACCCGATCCGCGTGTCGTCGAAAGACCAGCGACGTCCCGCACGATCGACTTTGTGGAGGGACGCAAACACTGGGCGTTTCAACCGGTCGCCGATCCGTCGCTACCGACCGTTAAAGACTCCGAGTGGCCGGTCGATCCGCTGGATCGTTTCGTGCTGGCGAGGCTGGAGCAGACGGGACTACGACCCGCAGCCGATGCTGATCGCTACACCTGGCTACGCCGCGTCAGTCTCGACCTGACCGGTCTGCCGCCGACACCCGCCGAGATCGATTCGTTCATTCGTGATAACGCGCCGCGAGCGTGTGAGACCGTCGTTGATCGGCTGCTCAATTCGCGAGCGTTTGGCGAACGGTGGGCTCGGCACTGGCTCGATCTTACCGGCTATGCCGACATGATAGGGACATCGAACAACGTCTTCGCCGAACATGCTTGGCGCTACCGCGACTACCTGATCGAGGCCTATCGCAAAGACAAACCGTTCGACCGCTTTGTACGCGAACAGACCGCGGGCGACCTGCTCCCCGCCGCTTCGCCGCAGGAGCGAGCCGAGAACATCACGGCGACAGGTTTCTTGATGGTGGGCGATGTGGAGATCGTCGAGCCCGACAAAGCCAAGATGGAAGCCGACCACATCGACACACAGGTCAGCAAGATCGGCACGGTGTTTCTCGGAATGACGCTGGGCTGCGTTCGGTGCCATGATCACAAGTTCGATCCGATCGCACTTCCCGATTATTACGGCATCGCGGGAATGTTGCGCAGCTCGCCAGCCACGCACAAGATCCCGTTCGGCGTCTGGAGTCTGCTCAACTCCACGGAACTGCCTGAGACGCCGGAGCAACTCGTCGCGCGGCAGAAGTTCGAAGCCGAACATGCCGAGAAGCTCGCGGCGATGAAAGCCGAGCGTGACAAGCTGGAGGCTGAGAAGAAGTCGGTGAATGAAGAACTCGCACAGATCGAGAAGGCGGAGAAAGTCGCTAAGACCGATGGCGCGGCTCAACCACCATCGGAATCAGTT
>CAIWEX010000991.1 GCA_903911795.1 uncultured Schlesneria sp. | reverse complement strand
GATCAATGGAAAATCCGCCTATCCCGTCCGCCATGTTGAGACGTTTCTGAATCGCTTTACATCATTGTCGGGTGTGTATCGTGATTACGACGAGGCCCTGCTCGATTCGCGCGATAACGCTCGCTTCATGAGAAACGACGTGGGAATTCGCGAATGCCTCGACTCGCGACAACGGTCCGTTGCGATGCTGGGATGGCATATCGAGCCCGAGGATTCGTCGTCCGCTGATCAGCGAGAATTTTGTCAAATGTTGGAACGAATCTGCAGGCGGATCAGTCATTTCACAGAATACAGACGGAATTGCCTGCATGCGATCTGGTACGGCAAGTACGGGATTCAGCATCGCTGGGGGAATCAACAGATCGACGGCAAATCGGTTTGCATGCCAACGCCGCGTCATCAGGATGACTGGGGCTGGCAGCCTCTGCATGGTGACAAACTCGTGTTCCGCCAGAATCGCCTGGTCGACCGATGCGTGGATGGGGCCTACGACGGCCAGTTGGGGATTCGAGTCGGCAGCAGCTACCGCGCTGGTGATGTCATCAGCGGTCGTTGGCGTGTGGAATCCACCGAGTTTGGCCTGGGGTATTTTCTGTCGCCAGCCGAGCGACGCTTGATCCTGGTTCATAAGCATCAACTCGAAGATGCCCCCTTCGAGGATGGATTACGAGCGGGTTCCATCTATGGTGTCGGAATCCGTTCGGTGATCTATTGGGAATGGGTTCAGAAGCAGGAGACAATGTCGTTCCTGATGGAGTTTCTCGAACGAATGGCGGGTGGAATCCAGGTCTGGAAGTACCCACAGGGAAATGCTCAGGCGCATGATGAAGCGCGAGCGGCCGCGGAAGCCTACAACAGTGGCCAGGAACATATTCTGCTTGTCCCGGTTCCGACAGCCGATACAGGTCAATACGGTGTCGATGTAATTGATCCGGGCTTTCAAGGGGTGGAAACGCTGCATGCATTGCTGACAGAGTATTTCGGGCATCGCATCAAACGCTATATCCTTGGCCAGGTCCTTTCGTCAGAGTCTGATGCCACAGGATTGGGATCAGGTGTCGCTCAATTACATTCTCAGACCCTGCTGCAGATTCTGAAGAGCGACGCGACGGCGCTGGAAGAGACGTTGACCAGTGATTTGCTGGAATCTCTGATTCGAATTAACGTTCAAAAAGGAATCTGGGCTGAGCCCGAGTTTCGGCCACGGTTCGTTCTTGAAACAGACGTTCCGGATGTCGAGAAAAAGCTGGACGCCTGGACAAAAATGATCGACCGGGGCCTGCAGTTCCGTCTGTCAGATCTTTATGGTCTGGTCGGAGCATCGGCCCCGGGTGATGCAGACCCCGTATTGGAGACCAGGAAGTCCGCCAGCGGAAGCAGCCAGCAACGCTCGGCGTGATGACAGCCGATCGCAAATACGTCGCTTTCTGGTCAGACAACGTCGATCGCAAAGACCGCGATTTTTAGCAGCGTTCACACAGCGCAATCAAGTTTGTCATCGGACTGCTCACAATCGAATATCTTCACGAAATTGCCCTACAAACAATCTCATTCAAACCCGAAATAACATCTTGACCCGCGCAAACGAAAGTCGTACCTATTGCCCCCGCGGGTAAGACACTCGCACGACAAATTTCGAAATCACAAAAACTGGCTATGAAGCACTCAGGCCGCAACCTCAGATCGGGGTTGCGGCCTGTTTTCGTTGATGGAGACCAATCATGGGAACCGGACTGAGACAGATCAAAGCGGCAACTTCGCTCGTGCACAGTGATCCGCCCCCGATGGTGGGTGAATCACAAGCAGCATTCTACCTGCGGGCGATGCGAGTCCTGCGGAAGCGGATTCCGTCCATCAATCGTCGTACGTTGGAAGTCCTTCGTCTCTGGCGAGAATCGGATAACGATCGGGATTTGCGAGACAAAGCCACAGCTCAGTTCCCTGCCGAGTTGTTTCAGTGCTTCTCGCCGCGATGCTTGTTTGTAGAACATACCGTTCCCGCCAGTCTGGATGGTCAATTCCCAGAACTGCACTACGGGCGCGACGAATTGCAGCAGATGGTCGATTGGGCCAACTACCGAATTCGGAATGCTGACACGTTTTCGGTTCTTGCAGACGGTCACACTCCGACCCAGGCAGAGCTGGCCCAGG